>NZ_RSCK01000069.1:0-35247 GCF_003991895.1 Chroococcidiopsis cubana SAG 39.79 | reverse complement strand
AATCTCCACCAAATGTGTCAACCCTTTTGGTGAAAAAAATTTTGACTTTCCCCCCAATTCCCTCCCCACACCGGTTTGAGCTAGAGTGATTTTGGAGTCAAGCCAGGAAGTTTATTAGTCGTGAGTAATTTTGCTGTTTTACCGCCTTGGTTAATACTCGATCCTCTGCTGCGTGAGTGGTTATCTGAAGATGTTGGACGAGGCGATCGCACGACTCAAAGCTTGCTAGCTCAAAATCCTCGTACTGGACAAGCCAAGTGGGTAGCTAAAGCTCCCGGGGTTATTGCAGGTTTACCAGTTGCAGCTAGAGTGTTTCAAACTTTAGACGAGCAAGTCACATTTGTCGCTTGTGCGGCTGAAGGAGAATTGTGTCAGCCAGGACAAGTTATTGCTCAGATGAGTGGAGCGTTGGATGCATTGCTGATGGGAGAAAGAGTTGCGCTTAACTTGGCGATGAGGTTGAGCGGTATTGCTAGCCTTACTCGTCAGTATGTGGAGAGAATAGAAGATTTACCGGCTCGATTAGTCGATACGCGCAAAACAACTCCAGGACTGAGGGTACTGGAAAAGTATGCAACTCAACTAGGAGGAGCAATTAATCACCGAATGGGATTGGATGATGCAGTGATGATCAAAGATAATCATATTGCAGTGGCTGGTGGAATTGGTAAGGCGATCGCCCAAATCCGCCAGAGCATACCATATCCTCTCACCATAGAGGTTGAAACCGAGTCTTCGGAACAAGTATCAGAAGCCATACAGTATGGGGCAGATATCATTATGCTGGATAATATGTCTCTAGAGATGATGCATCAAGCAGTAGAGACAATCCGACAGCACAATAGCAAAATCAAAATTGAAGCTTCTGGTAACGTTTCTTTGGAAACTATTTGCTCGGTAGCAGAAACAGGCGTAGATTATATTTCTAGTAGTGCGCCGATTACTCAAGCGAAGTGGTTGGATTTGAGTATGAAAATTGAATGTTGAGCTTGGAAGTGTCTGCGGCTAGGTAGAACGACCGAATTGCCTACACCTTACTGACACACTATATATAACTATTTAGAAGTGTCTGCAGCTAGGTAGAATGATCGAATCACCTACGCCTTGCTGACATACTATACATAACTCTTATGAAAGAAACTTTAGAACAGCTCAAACCTCGATTCGAGCAAGCTTTGGCTGCTGCGTTGGGTGCAGAATATGCTGGAGTCGATCCAATTTTAGTAACTGCTAGCAATCCTAAATTTGGAGATTATCAAGCAAATGTAGCTCTACCGCTAGCGAAACAAGTAGGAAAACCTCCACGAGCGATCGCAGAACAAATTGTATCAAAGTTAGATGTTAACGATTTCTGCGAAAATCCAACTGTAGCTGGACCTGGTTTTATTAATTTGACATTGAAACCAGCTTATTTGGAAGCACAATTACAGAAAAATAATCCTGACCCTCGGCTAGGAATTGCATCTGTTAAACATCCCAAGAAAGTTATTGTAGATTATCCCAGCCCAAATATTGCTAAAGAAATGCACGTTGGGCATTTGCGTCCAGCTGTGATTGGAGATTGTCTTTCTCGAATTTTAGAATTTATCGGACATGACGTAGTGCGTCTGAGTCATGTAGGCGATTGGGGAACTCCCTTTGGAATGCTGATTGCTTACTTGCAAAAGGCATATCCAGAAGCTTTGACAACAGATGAAAATTTGAATTTAGGAGATTTATCCTCATTTTATCGTCAAGCTAAAAAGCAGTTTGATACAGATGAAGGGTTTAAGGAAGCAGCGAGACAGGCTGTAGTACAACTGCAAGCAGGAGAAGAAAAAACTATTCTGGCTTGGAAGATTGTTTGTCAACTGTCTAGTAAAGCATATCGAGTTATTTACGATTTGATGGGAATTGCTTCTTTTATCGAACGAGGAGAATCTTTCTATAATCCTTTGTTAGCAGAAACGATTGAAGAGTTGGAAGCAAAAGGACTTGTAGAAATTGACGCAGGCGCGAAGTGTATTTTTCTAGAAGGTTTCACAAATAAAGAAGGTAAGCCTTTACCTTTGATCGTGCAAAAATCTGATGGAGGTTATAATTACGCTACAACAGATTTAGCTGCTATTCGCTATCGAGTAAATGTTGATAAAGCACAACGAGTAATTTATCCAGTGGGTGCTGAGCAAACTAATCATTTTGCTCAAATTTTTCAGGTAGGAAAACGAGCGGGTTGGATTACAGATGAAGTGGAGTTTTTTCACGCTCCTTTTGGTTTAGTTTTGGGTGAAGATGGATCGAAGTTGAAAACTCGCTCGGGAGAAGCTGTACGCTTAAAAGATTTGTTAGATGAAGCGATCGCACATGCTCGTAAAGATTTAGAATCTCGATTAAAAGAAGAAGGAAGAGAAGAGACAGAAGAATTTATTAACCACGTCGCCCAAGTGATTGGTATTAGTGCAGTAAAATATGCCGATTTGAGCCAAAACCGCAATAGCAATTACATTTTTAGCTACGATAAAATGTTGGCTTTACAAGGTAATACTGCTCCTTATATGTTATATGCTTATGCACGGATTCAAGGCATTAGCCGTAAGGGAGGAATTGATTTCGCGCAGTTGGGAGACAACGTTAAGGTAGTATTGCAGCATGAAACTGAACTCGTATTGGCAAAGCATTTACTTCAGTTAGATGAGGTTATCTCAACAATTGAAGAAGATTTATTACCAAATCGATTATGCGAGTATTTGTTTCAATTGAGCCAAAAATTCAATCAATTTTACGATCGCGATCGAGGTGTTCCAGTCTTAAATGCGGAAGAACCTCAGAGAACGTCGCGGTTAGTGCTGTGTAATTTAACGGCTAGAACTCTCAAGTTGGGATTATCTTTATTAGGAATTCCCGTGTTGGAGAGGATGTAAATAGCAGATTCAAATAAGGCGGGTAATGCCCACCCTACTATTTATTTTAGGTTAGTTAGGTGTTGAGGAGAAGATTATGAAGATAACAGTTATTAGTCAAATCGCGATCGCGCTCGTGTCTTTATCTACAGTTTTTACACCAACTGCGGCTAAAGCTCAACTTATTCCACAGCCTTGGGTTTCGGTGGGAGGAGACGATGGTGATGTAACTTTTTCTGTGGGCGCGAGAATTATTGGTTTAGGGGTTGAATTAGGATTTGGTCCGGGTGATTCAACGGGAGTGGACGTACTCAAGTTTATTAATTTACCTGTTGTCGATCCCTATATTGGGGTGGGATATTATTCGGATGATGAGGATTTCGCCGTGTCTGGTGGGGTTCAAATTGATGCGGCGGACAATCTGTTTGTAGGAGTTGGTTATAATTCTGTACGCGGATTTAATGGACAGGTAGGAGTTAAGTTTTAAATCCCCCCTAACCCCCCTTAGAAAGGGGGGAATTAGCAAGTAAGAGTCAAGTTTCGCTCCTCCCTAATCCCCTTAAATTCGCTCCCCCCTAACCCCCCTTAAAAAGGGGGGAATCGGAGATAAAAGATTTAACTTGGGTGGCTGAGTCGAGTTGCATTGCAGAATGAGCGATCGCCTCTGCTTCTTGTGTTGTTAATTGACTGATTATTTGTTTAATCTGAGGAATAGATTGAGGATTAAGACTTAATTCGTCTAAACCTAAGCCAAGTAATATGGGTACAGCTAAGGGTTCGGCTGCTAGTTCGCCACACAATCCTACCCAAAGTCCTGCATGGTGTGCGGCTTGCACAGTTTTTTGAACTGCTTGCAATACAGCAGGATGAAAAGCGTCAGCTAATGGAGCAACTTTCGGATTGGTGCGGTCTGCTGCCATGATATATTGGCTTAAGTCATTCGTACCAATGCTGAAAAAGTTAACTTCAGAGGCAAGTTTATCTGCGATCGCCACCGCAGATGGGATTTCTATCATGATGCCAATTTCAATATTTTTATCAAAGGAAATACCAGCTTGGGACAATTCTGTTTGTGCTTCTGCCCAAATTGCTTTAGCTGCTTGTAGTTCTGCTAAAGTTGCAATTGTGGGAAACATAACTTTAATTTGATATCCTGAGCTAGCTCGTAATATTGCTCGTAACTGAGTTTTGAAAAGCTCAGGACGATCCAAGCAAAATCGAATACCTCGCCAGCCTAAAAAAGGATTAGTTTCTGCTTGTAATCCTAGATAAGAAAGAGGTTTGTCGCCACCTACATCCAGAGTACGAATAATTAGGGAACGGTTTGCTAAAATTTGGGCGATCGCACGATAAATTTCAAATTGTTCTGCTTCTGTAGGTGAGGAGGTTCTGTCGAGATACAATAATTCGGTGCGTAATAATCCGACTCCCTCTGCACCTTGCGCGATCGCAATTTGAGCATCGGCAATACTACTAATATTAGCAAAGACTTGAATTCGCTTACCGTCACGGGCGATCGCTGGTGCTTGCGCTTTGGCTCGTGCTTGCTGTCTGGCAGTAATTATCGCATCTCTTTTCGCTTCGAGGGTAGCAATTGTTTGAGAATCGGGTTGTATCCAAATATTGCCATTTTCACCATCAATTGCTAATAGCGTACCAGGTTCTAAATTTAAAATCTGTGAGTTGACACCGACAACAGCCGGAATTCCTAACGTGCGTGCCAGAATTGCACTGTGAGAAGTAGCGCTACCTTGTAACGTACAAATTCCTAATACTTGTGTCCGATCTAATTGGACTGTATCAGAAGGAGAAAGATCGCGAGCAACAAGAATACTAGGCTGAGTTAATTCTATATTGGTAGTAGAAACGCCAAGGAGCGATCGCAAAACTCTTTGTCCTACATCAACAATATCTTTAGCTCGTTCTTGTAAATAAACGTCATCAAGATAGCGATAACTATTCGCTATTTCATCAGTAACAGTAGCCCAAGCAAATTCAGCATTTTGATGTTGCTCAAAAATTCGTTTTTGTACGGGTTCGATAATTGCTGGATCTGCTAAAACTAAAAGATGTGCATCAAATATTGCTGCTTCATTTTCATGAATATGAATTCGATCTTTAATATTTTGAATTTCTTGTTTAGCAGTTGCGATCGCTGTTTGTAAACGCTGCCATTCAGCCTCTACATCAGCTACACAAAGTTCGTGAACTTTTATTTGATGCAAATGATATTGAAAAATTGGGGCGATCGCAATCCCTGGGGACGCAGGAATTGCCTGTGGAGAATCAGAGAGAGTATGAATGTGAAGAGATGAAGTATGATGAGTCTCACCAAAATTATTTTCGACAAGTCTTTGTAATGCTGACAGTGCCGCATCTGCATCTTCACCAACAGAAGCGATCGCGATTTCGTGTCCTTGGCGTACTGCTAATGTAGCAACTTGATTGATACTATCTGCTCTCACAAATTCTGTGTTTCTGGTGATATTTCGCACGCGAGTTTGAGCGTGAAACTGAGTTGCTGTGGTGACAAATTGAGCCGCAGGACGAGCATGTAGTCCTTGGGGGTTGTGAATGGTTAGGTGGATTTCTCGCGTTGGGAGATCCCCCCAACCCCCCTTAAAAAGGGGGGCAGTAGAATGTTGGTTTTGGGGATTAATACTTAATTGTGCTGCTTTTGCTGTGAGTGCTTGTCGTGCTTCAGAGATAATGCGATTGATATCATTGCTGGATGTAGCGGCCACAGAGGCGGCGATCGCACCTTCTACTAGGGGTGCTTCGCATAAATGGATTTTATCTTGTTGTGATTCCGGTAAGAATTCGATTGCCATTTCTGCACTGAGTAAGGCGCTACCGAGATCCATCAAGACGAGAACGCCGTCGTCACTATATACAGATGCGATCGCTTCATAGACTTGCATAGCATCTGTTCCCAGTGGATTTTCAGGATCGTCAATTCCTGCTGCTACAGCTATGGGTACTTTGTCCTGTACCATTTGCCGTGCGAGTTCCCGCACGCCTTCGGCTAGTTTCTGACTGTGAGAGACAATAACAATGCTAACCATGCGATCGCCTCATGGGTATTAAAAGCTTCTATTCTTGCAGTTACTTTATACTGCTATCAGCTTCATTACATCAGCAACAGAGTAGACAATTCTTCAATTTTGCATAACTTTATTTGCTTTCACAAGGATGACAGTGATATCGGTTACGATGTCACACTGCTACTGCTAGACTGTATCCAGATCTAAATAGATTGAAGCAGTATTGGTATGATAACTATCGAAGCGATCGTGACTGTTACGCCTGACGGCAAAGCTGCAATTCAACTACCACCGAATATTCCACCAGGTAGACGTAAAGTAGTGTTAGCGATCGACGAGCAACTAATTAAAGAGCAGCCAGTAGTTGAAAACGATCTAGCATGGGATGAGTTTGAACATCTGATCGAGCGATGTGCTGTAGATACAGGAATTAAAGATCTAGCACATCAACACGATCGCTACATCCACGGAGTTCCGAAACGAGAGGCTTACCTTTGAATAAAGTTCTCGTAAATACAGCAGTATAGATTACTATTCTTAGTGATAGAAATCTAATACATCATTAAAAGATAATATCTGCTTTACTCAGGTTTATTAATATAAACATAAAACTATTAGCTACATCAATTTAATTAGTTTTTTTCTGCATAAGTTTTAAATATATAAGCATTACCTGCCTCTAGCGACTTATTAGCGTTCTATAGTGCGTGATGAGACTTTTTGATGTGGTGTGCAGCCTTGCCTTTATTCATAGATAAATACTTGTCTATAGTTAATATCTCCCTACCATCCATTTCTAGACGCATAGTCAATCAGTATGTCTTTAGGATATTTATTCTGCTTATCATTGTCGGTCAAGCAATCAATCATTGCATTAGAGATGTTGGGTGCTTCTGTGTCTAGAGTGGTATTAACTGCTTCAGTGTAGGCATTTTGAAATCTCAGAAAGCTGTTAAAAGCTGTTCTAGCTTTATTAAATTCATCTTTTTGAATTGCATTTAGCGATTGATGCAGTCTTTGATACATAAGATATTGAACACCACCCAGAATCTTTTGATTTTCTGAATTCGCGTGAATATCGCAAGCCTCAACTTGGCTCGCTTGCGCTGGTGCGTGCATCAATAAATATGCTACTGCTGCTAAAGCTGCGATCGCTCTATTTACTATGAATTTCATAACCATTACCTTGATTGCGTTTATATATCTAAGGTATGGTATTGAATGATAACAATCATGGAGAGAAATACTGAAATTGAAACGAGCGCGAAGGGGAGTTATTTTAGCCTTCAACCGCGAAAATACTCGCCCATGACGCAATTTTGAAGATACGATGAATCGCAAACAGAGTATTTACTTTAAGCACAATTAGTAATATCTTGTATAAATATCTTCGAGTTATAAATCGGTAATTTTTAAAGTCTCATTAGTATCGATTAATTTTTGAAAGATAACTAGGTTTCCTCTAATTTAGCTACGAAGTAAAGGAGCAATTACCTAAAAACTTTGCCTCCACAAAGCAAATCCCAATGGAATGACGATACCGATAAACGCCACTCCAATTGTTACAATGATAGTTCCGGCCACGAGGCGCAGCCATCCGTTCCAGCTTTTCAATTCGGTTTTGACTTCGGTAACTTCTTCACCTAGTTTGTTAATGCCATCAGCAATCGCTACTAGTACAGTCTTTAGTCCCTCTCCGTTTAGGTCGCGGTCAGACGGTAGGTTGAGGACAACTAGTTTAGATGATGTTTCAGCTTTCATAATCCAATTGAACAAACTCTAGCTGTAAGAAAGAGTTCGTGATTTAGCTAGAATCTTATTATATACAAAAATGACTTTGACTGGAACGCAGTAATGCTGATTAGATTTAGCGATCGCCTTAGCTTTCCAATGCTGCTAGCAAACTCTTCAACATTAAATAAGTAGAGGTTGCGCCTGGATCTTGATGTCCAATACTGCGATCGCCTAGATAACTCGCTCTCCCTTTTTTGGCTAGCATGGGAATAGTATCTTTCATGGCTTGTTCTGCTACTATTACAACTTGTTGCATGGCTACTAAAGTGGTTTGATTGTTATCCACAGATTTTTGAAAGTTATCCACAACTGGGGATAAAACATCTATCATTGTCTTGTCACCAAGTTGCGCTTTACCTCGTTGAACTACACCTTCTAAACCTACTTGTAATAACTTGAGTAAATCTTCTGTTGCGAGTTCTTCTTTACCTATTACGGCTGTACTTGCTCTCAAAAAGAATGTGCCGTAAAGAGGACCGCTTGCACCACCTACAGTAGAAATTAAGGTCATGCTAACAGTTTTCAAAATTGTACTGATATCTTTGTCAGCAAGGCTAGAGAGTTGACCGGCTACTTTCTTAAAACCACGATCCATATTGATACCATGATCGGCATCACCAATTGCTGCATCTAATTCTGTTAAATATTCTTTGTTTCGCTCAATTTCAGTTGCAAAATTTTGTAGCCATTGTATTACTTGACTTTTATTCATATTGATTAGTCATTTGTCATTTGTGAGGAGTCAGGAGTCAGGAGTCAGAATAAACTGAACTGGTCACTGGTTACTGGTCACTAGTTACTGATCACTGGTTACTGATTACCAACATAAACTCGCTGTCTTTACGGGTGCGTCCCATAATTTCAACATCTCATCATCGACTTTGAGCAAGGTAATGGAACAGCCTTGCATTTCTAAAGATGTGATGTAATTTCCAATTAGGTTTCTAACTATTTGCAATCCGTGTTTTTGACAGATTTCGGCTAATTTGCGATACACAATATACAGTTCTGATAAGGGCGTACCACCCATACCATTGACAAAAGCTAACACGCGATCGCCCGACTTAAACTCAGAATTGACTAACTCTACATCTACCCATTCTTCTTGAGTCTCATCCCATTCTCGGACTGTACGACTGTAGCGGCGATCGTTAATTATTGATAAGGCGAGTATTTCGGTAATCTCGTCTACAGATTTTAACGACATTCTTTCTCTACCTGGTTCGCCGTGAATGCCAATCCCAATTTCCATTTCGCGATCGCCCAAACTAAAAGTAGGCGATCCTTTCGTGGGTACGGTACAAGATGTTAACGCCATACCCATACTGCGACCGTTTAGATTCACCCGCCGACAGAGATCTGCCACTTGCGGCAAGTTGTATCCGTCTGCCGCAGCCGCACCGCAAATTTTCTCTGCTAGTACTGTCGTACCTACACCTCGCCTGCCTTGGGTATAAAGGCTATCTTGGACGGCAACATCATCGTCTATCAATACATTTAACACCCGTATATCCTCAACACGGGCTAACTCAGTTGCCATTTCAAAGTTCATTACGTCGCCGCTATAGTTTTTGACAATGTAAAGCACTCCAGCGCCGCCATCTACCTGTTTTGCCGCTGCTAGCATTTGGTCGGGTGTAGGAGAAGTAAACACCTCTCCAGGACACGCAGCATCTAACATACCCATACCGACAAAGCCAGCGTGCATCGGTTCGTGACCGCTACCTCCACCAGAAATAATTGCTACCTTACCTGTCACGGGTGCGTCGGCGCGGTAGACGAATGTAGGCTCGAAATTCACCTTTAACAAGCTGGAATGAGCTGCTGCCATGCCTGCTAAACTCTCCCGCACGAAGCTGTCCGGTTGGTTAATCAACTTCTTCATGGTTCGCTCCTATTCGAGAGGCTATTACAACTCAGGATAAAAGACTTTGGAGCAGTCTTGACATTGACTCAGCTATCCTTACCACTCAATGTAAATTTGGTTAACATTAGGTTAAGTTATGGTTAAAATATGAGTCATAATATATTTTCCTGGAGTAAGCTCAGTTTGATAACTCAATAGGGAAATATCACCAAAATAGGCAGATGACTGGCGAATACCAAGGCTTATGTATTCATAACTACAGATTGGAAGATGAAAATCTTTCTCATGGATGAAGGTCACTAAAGTTAATTTAAGGATAGGTTAAGATAAATTCTTTCTTGTAGGCAGGGTAGTATGGCAAAAGCAGAGCTAAGTAATAAAAATAGTTTTATTTACGCCCAAAGCAGGTATCATGGCAAGTTTACGCCAGAACATCTGGCTTTTAATGCTAACTTACAAGAATTCGCTCAAAAACTTGCTTATATTTCTGCTTTACATACAGGCGGAAAGCTTTCCTCAGAGAAAGCATACGAACAGGTGGCAAGTCTATGGCAAAAGATAGAGCAGAGTAAACGCGCCATGAACATTGGCTCGAAGTAGCGATCGCCCTAAAAATCTTTCTGCTACTAAATATTAAACAAATAAATTTAAACTTTAAGCAATTTAAGGTTATGGATTTACTACCAGTCCTTTTGTTATCTTGCACTCAAATTCAGAAAATGTAAGAATGACGAAGGTTTTGGCAATTGAGGATGATGCATTATTGCGCGATAGTATTGTCAACGTACTCACACTGAGAGGTTTGACAGCGATCGCAGCTGAAAACGGGTACGTTGGATTAAAACTTGCTCAAGAAAATCTTCCTAACTTGGTGCTATGCGATGTGAGAATGCCGGGACTGAGTGGTTACGAAGTCTTAAAATCGCTGCGAGAAGATCCAAACACTGCCACCATTCCATTAATTTTTTTGACTGCTGAAAATACTCCAGAAGTTATGGCTATGGGAGCAGATCTGGGAGCGAATGGTTATTTGTGTAAACCGTTTTCTACATCTGAGTTAATGATAGCGATCGCGCCTTTTGTCAGTGACCAGTGACCAGTGACCAGTAGAGAGCGATCGCGCACCACGCACCACCAGCTACCAACTACCAATTACCCACTCACTAATTTTTGGTATTCCTGCTCTGTAATAAGATCGTAGTTAGTTTCGAGGCGATCGAGAAAGACGATACCGTCGAGATGGTCGAGTTCGTGTTGAAAGATTCTGGCAACGAAATCGGTTAACTCTTGCTTGTGTAACTTGCCGTAGCGATCGCTATATTCAACTTCGATCGCTCGATCTCGGGGTACAGAACCACGAATTCCAGGGATACTCAAACAACCTTCCCATCCTTTTTCACTTTCATCAGAACGAGCCAAGATTTTAGGATTAATCATCGGTGTTGGCTCCATTTCTGGAGCGTGAGGATAGCGGGGATTGGGACGAGAAGCAACAATAAAGATGCGATCGCTAACTCCAACTTGCGGTGCAGCAATCCCCACACCATTCGCCTGTTTTACTGTAATTAATAAATCGTCTATGAGCTGTTGAATTTGCGGCTCGTCAATGTTTTCCACAAACTTAGCTTTACTTCGCAGAATCGGATTACCAAGTTGAATAATTTCCATTTTTATCAGTTATCAGTTATCAGTGAAGAAAGGGTGTGGGGTTTAATTGTGACTAGTGGCTAAAATTATCCTCCTTGTCCCCCTCAGCTCTCTCAGCTCCCTCAGCTCCCTCAGCTCTCTTGTTGTGCGGGTAAATTAGCCAACTTCACAGATAGCTGTGCAGTTTTACCATTGCGTTGAACTTGGACGGAAACTTGGGTTCCTACAGAACTTCGTTCGACTATCTGCTGTACTTGCTCTGTTTTCGCTACGGGTTGATTGTTAATTGACTGAATGACATCTCCACTTCTGATCCCCGCTGCGGCTGCGGGAGAGTTAGGCACGACTCTGACTACTAACACGCCACTCTCGACAGGAATTTGAATTTGTCCGTCGGACTCTACTTCTAGTTGCTGTCTAATTTCTGGTGTTAGCGTCACCATTTGCACTCCCAAATAAGGATGCTGAACGCTGCCTGTAGCAATAAGTTGCTTAGATATGCGCTGGACGGCATTAATTGGAATGGAGAAGCCTAATCCTTGCGCACCTTGAATGATTGCCGTATTCATGCCGATAACTTCACCACGGGAGTTCAGCAGGGGTCCGCCAGAGTTACCTGGATTGATTGCCGCATCGGTTTGAATAAAGCCAATCCGCTTATCAGTTACGCCAATATCACTCGCAGAACGGTCTGTTGCACTGACAATTCCTGCTGTCACCGTATTATCTAAACCGAGGGGATTGCCGATCGCAATTACCCATTCTCCTGGTTGTAGTTCGTCAGAATTGCCAATTTCTACTACGGGTAAATTATTGGACTGAACTTGAATCACGGCGATATCAGTCACCGGATCTTCGCCTAAAACTTTTCCTTCTAGGGTACGACCGTCTTTAAGCGTGACGCTGACGCGATCGGCTCCATTAACCACATGAGCGTTAGTCAAGATTTGACCGTTAGCACTAATAATAAATCCAGAACCAGTTCCGCGCACGATCCGTTCTCGCGGTTGAGCCTCTGGTACGCCAAAAAAGCGGCGAAATAAGGGATCTTCAAATGCTTCGGGTAGCTGCCGTTTCACTGTTCGAGAAGCATTGATTCTCACCACAGCCGGACCAACTTTCTGAACGGCGGCGACGACAAAATTAGGATCGCTGACACTAGGTAAAGCAGCGCGAGGAGTCCCTGTTGGCGCAGGAACGACAGGGGATGGAGCTATGGGAGTTTGTTGAGCTTGGGATTGACGGAAAGGCTCTGTAATAGCGGCGCAGCTACTTAACGAAACGCATAAAACACCAGAGATCAGCGTCAATGCCTTCCTGCCGGCAGTTCCAGACAATCGCCACCGATCGCCCCCTACTTTGTCTGATAAACTCTTCCTTACGAGTCCTACAAGGTTAGTTTTAACCAGATTGCCTGTGTTGCCAAAGAAATACCCGCCAAACCCATTCCGATTACTGCCTGGGGTTTTTTCAGTGCCATCAAGCTGCAAACGCCTTGGTTTTCTCTCTTGTGGCTCAGGTCGTGACTCAATATTGCGTTGCCTGCTGCTCATCTGTTTTGCTGTAGGTGAAAGTCGATCGGTAGCTAGTTCGATTTTGCCTCAATTGAGCGGAGTTTTGCCGCTGAGTACAGGTAAGGAGTTTTGCAAAGGAGTTATACGATCGATGTTTTTGTCGATCGCGATCGCTGCGATCGAATAAGAGTTTGGTAGATTAGTTAACCTATCCCTATTTTGACAGCTAACAGCAGAGGTGGTACAAGGTGGATCTTTCCCCCGATAATCTTTGGACTCAAGTACTGGAGCGATTGCAACTCCAGTTAAGCAGACCTTCTTTTGAATCCTGGATTAAAACTGCCAATGCTGAGCGGCTTGAGGATAATTCCTTGACAATTTGCACTCCCAATGCATTTCATCGGAATTGGTTGCAAAAACGCTACATCAAAACAATTGCCGATACAGTCCAAGATATTCTCGGCTATCCCGTAGAAATTCACGTTACCGTGGCGCAGGGGGATGAATCCGTGCGTTTTGCCGAGTCAGAAGTTGCTCGCTCGTCTCCGAGTAACGATACTACCCCAAAAGCTGTTCATAGCAACAATGTGAAGCCGCCAGAACTGAATCAAAAGTATGTATTTTCTCGATTTGTCGTCGGTTCCAACAGTCGGATGGCTCATGCTGCGGCTTTGGCAGTGGCGGAATCCCCAGGGAGAGAATTCAACCCGCTATTTTTATGTGGCGGCGTGGGGTTAGGAAAAACCCATCTGATGCAGGCGATCGGTCACTATCGCTTAGAAATTGACGCAAATTCTAAAATTTTCTACGTTTCTACCGAGCAATTCACGAACGATCTGATTGCTTCGATCCGCAAAGATAGTATGCAGAGTTTTCGAGAGCATTATCGTGCTGCCGATATTTTATTAGTCGATGATATTCAATTTATTGAAGGTAAAGAGTACACGCAAGAAGAATTTTTTCATACATTTAATACGCTGCATGAGGCGGGAAAACAAGTCGTTCTAGCATCAGACCGTCCGCCAAACCAAATTCCCAAGTTGCAGGCTCGCTTGTGTTCTCGATTCTCAATGGGATTGATTGCCGATATTCAGCCGCCAGATTTTGAAACTAGAATGGCAATCTTACAAAAAAAGGCAGAGTATGAAAATATGCGTCTGCCCAGAAACGTAATTGAGTATATTGCCTCAAATTACACTTCTAATATTAGAGAATTAGAAGGAGCTTTGATTCGTGCTGTCGCTTATATTTCTATTTCTGGCTTATCTATGACAGTGGAAAATCTTCGACCAGTTTTAAACCCAGGCATAGAAAAAGTAGCTGCTTCAGCTGAATCGGTGATGATGGTCGTCGCCGACGTTTATGATGTCTCGATTGAAGATTTGAAAGGCAATTCGCGGCGCAGAGAAATTAGTTGGGCGCGACAAATTGGCATGTATTTAATGCGACAGTATACAGATTTGAGTTTACCGAGAATTGGCGAAGAATTCGGCGGAAAAGACCATACCACCGTACTGTATAGTTGTGAGAAAATTTCTCAGCTCAAGGATAGCGATCCCAGTTTAGAACAAAAGTTAAGACAATTAGCCGATCGCATTAGCATTACGAGTCGTTCGCGGAACTAAACTATGGATAATGAAAAGCAAGCCAGCAGACTAACGAGTTGGCGCACAGTCGGGGGTTAATGATGAGGAAAGACTGGCTGCAATTCGCTGCTGAGACCGTATTACCGATCGCATTTCCCATCTCTAACTCCTTACACCTCACAAAAGGTACAAGCATGAGAGCGAGCCAGCAAGTTATAATCTTTGCGGATGGCAATTGTGTAGAAATTTGTAGCTATGAGTAATCCTCTGGTTCATGCCTTCTTTGTCGGTAGGGCAGCAGCTGAAATTGTCAGCGAAAAGTTAGAAAATGCATTGACCGATGCTCTGAGCGAATTAGGTAAATTTGATGCTGAAGCACGAGAGCAACTGCGGCAATTTACCGAACAGGTGACGGAGCGAGCAGAGCGGGAAATGGAAGTATCGACTGTAGGTAGAAGTACTACGGAGATAGTACCTCAAAGCTCGCAACCCGCCGACTTGCAGGCAACAATCGACGATATGCGGGCTGAAATTGCCTTATTGCGGGCTGAATTACAACGCTATCGCAGTAACTCCCTCTAATAGCATCTCTTACCCCTTACCCCTTACTGCTCGCTCAGTGTCTGTTTTTTCTGCCGACTCCGCCCAAATTACAAGTTACGCCGATCGCATGGAGAAGACTTACACGAATAAGTCCTATCGTTGGAACCGCGAAAATTACTCGCGCCAACGACGGTTCGTAGACATTTGGATGTTTGTCCTGACGCTACTGTTTGGATTGTGGCTAGATGGAAAAGCTTGGAGCTATCCAGGCGGCGTAACTGAAGCTAGAAAGATTGCTAGGCGCAAAAAACAGGCAATCTGGATTCGCAATACTTTATTGGATCTGGGTCCGACCTTTATCAAAGTCGGACAGCTATTCTCTACCCGCGCCGACCTATTTCCTGGCGAATATGTCGAGGAACTTGCAAAGCTCCAGGATCGAGTTCCCGCCTTTGGCTACGAGCAAGTAGAAACAACGGTAGAACGAGAATTAGGCAAAAAGATTCCCGAATTGTTTCATAGTTTTGAGCCTATACCTCTAGCAGCGGCGAGTTTAGGTCAAGTCCATAAAGCTAAATTGCGATCGGGTGAGGAGGTTGTTGTCAAAATACAACGCCCTGGATTAAAAAAACTGTTTGAAATTGACCTAGCGATTCTCAAAGGTATTACGCGCTACTTTCAAAATCATCCCGACTGGGGGCGCGGTCGCGATTGGCTGGGAATATATGAAGAGTGTTGTCGCATTCTTTGGGAAGAAATCGATTATTTAAATGAAGGTCGCAATGCCGATACGTTTCGCCGCAATTTTCGCGAATACGATTGGGTTAAAGTCCCTCGAATTTACTGGCGTTACACTTCCCCACAGGTTTTAACTCTAGAATACGCACCAGGAATCAAGATCAGCCACTATGAAGCGATAGAAGCCGCTGGCTTAGACCGGAAGTTAATAGCTAGACAAGGAGCAGAAGCCTATTTACATCAGTTACTGCACAATGGCTTCTTCCACGCCGACCCGCACCCAGGTAATATCGCTGTCAGTCCCGCAGGATCGCTGATTTTTTATGATTTTGGCATGATGGGGCGAATTAAGGCAAACGTGCGCGAACAGTTAATGGAAACTCTGTTTGGCATTGCACAAAAAGATGGCGGTCGCGTGGTTGCATCTTTAGTAGAACTGGGCGCTTTAGCACCTACAGATGATATGGGTCCAGTCCGGCGATCGGTGCAGTTTATGCTAGACAATTTCATGGATAAGCCGTTTGAAAATCAATCGGTGAGTGCGATTAGCGACGATCTTTATGAAATTGCCTACGGTCAGCCATTTCGCTTTCCGGCTACTTTTACGTTCGTCATGCGGGCTTTTTCTACTCTCGAAGGGGTCGGCAAGGGCTTAGACCCTGAGTTCAACTTTATGGAAGTTGCTAAACCTTTTGCATTCCAGCTTATGACTGATGGTAATGGTTCTGTTGATGGCAATAGCTTCTTGAACGAATTAAGTCGTCAAGCTGCCCAAGTGGGTAGTACCGCTTTCGGCTTACCAAGACGCTTAGAAGACACCCTCGAAAAACTGGAACGAGGAGATTTGCGCGTGCGGGTACGGTCAATTGAAACAGAACGCTTGTTGCGGCGACAGAGTAGCGTCCAAGTCGCCATTACTTACGCTCTAATTGTCAGTTCCTTCACGATTTCGGCAACAATTCTATTGATTAGTCAATTTGCTTGGTTAGCATTGATCCCTGGGGCGATCGCTGCTGGAACTGGATTTTCTCTGATTCGCCTGCTGATGCGCCTCGATCGCTACGACAAAATGTTTTAAATCAGTTATCAGTTGTCAATTATCAGCGAGTAGTGAATGTAGGGTGTGTTACACAACGCACCCTATTTTGTTTCGTTCGCAAGTGAGATGGCGATCGCCTGCCATACAGCAAAGATTGAGATATGCAACCTGCTATACATTTCGCCGACTCGCCGCAGATTCCTAAAACCTCGATCCCCAGCAAACATAAACGATTTGAATACATGACTGTTGTACGGGCAGGGTTAGAAAATTGATCGCCACAACTGGAAATTTTCGACCAAAACCTGCCCCGACAATTCCTGCTTTTGACTTCCCAAGCCGCTGCATTTAGGTCTATCTATAAGTATAACTACTTATTTTTGTTCGGTCTGAGCATTTTTCTGTGACAGAAATTGTTAAAAGTATCGATAAATTTCCTCAAATCTACCGAAATCGAGATTCTGCCTTTTGATTTAATATGTATACCCAATAAGAAGTAGCGCATCTTGTCAAGCAGTTGTTAAATTTGTTAATACATAGAGAAACAACTGCTGTTATACTCAAGCAAAGCTTCCACGAAGCCGAGCTAGAAGCAACTCAGTCACTACGTTTGTTTTCAGGAGTTAATATGAGTCACCCAATTGAACTCTCACTCGAACAGCAATTCAACATCCGCTCGTTTGAAACTCAAGTGGAGAAGATGGATCGAGAACAGGCACAAGACTTCCTCGTGAAGTTATATCGGCAAATGGTCATGCGCGAAGCCACCTACAAGGAATTGCTCAAGCACCATTGGGGCATAGACGGAGGTAATTGGCAATAAACGCCTAAGCCATGTCTACAGCAGTAGGCGACCTCCATCTCTTGCTGAGTTCCAAGCGGGAAAGGAGCTGGGGATGCTGGGGCGTCAACTCAACACAAAAACCAAAAACTGAGAAAATCTCAGACTGTGATTAGAATATTTAATAGTTAGCTACACTACTGATGAAAGAAATTATACAAACAACCAGTAGATGTCAAGAGCAGGGTAGATAAGCGCGTGAAAATCAGAGAGTTCTCGCGATTGAGCAAACAGTGGCAACGGTGATAGCGGACAGAAAGTAAAAGCCACCCAAATCGTAACGAGTCAGTTAAAGAAATTTGATAGATCTGATAAGCGATCGAAAACTGCTAAGTTCCAGGTATACCAGTTTTTGATGTACGAAGGTAATTGAGAATACTTCCACAAGCCAAAATACAAAACATAAAACTTATGGATCGCTCATAATCAAAGAAGAGTATTGCTATCTGAGTAAGTCATGTTATTGCATCTGAGTACCTGGCTGGAAGTAGAAGCATATCTAGAGCATTCCCAAGGCGTAATTATGCCGATTGGTTCTACAGAGCAACATGGACCTACAGGACTGATTGGAACGGATGCGATTTGTGCAGAAGCGATCGCTAAAGGAGTAGGAGAGGCGACGCAAGCACTGGTTGCACCTACAATCAACATTGGGATGGCACTGCACCACACTGCTTTTCCTGGTTCTATGAGCCTGCGACCCAGCACGATGATTCAGGTGGTGAAAGAATACGTGACTTGTCTAGCAAAGGCTAGATTTACTAAATTCTTCTTTATCAACGGTCACGGTGGTAACATTGCCACTCTTAAAGCAGCATTTTCCGAAACCTACGCTCATTTAGCCGATCTCAACCTACCTAATGCTGATAACATCAAGTGCTACCTGGGTAACTGGTTTATGTGCGGTTCTGTCTACCAGCTAGCAAAAGAATTATACGGTGACAAAGAAGGTTCTCACGCTACGCCAAGCGAAGTTGCACTCACCCAGTACGTTTATCCAGAAGCAATCAAACAAGCGCCTCTATCGCCAGAAGTGGGAAGAGGATATAAAATCTACGGTGCAGAAGATTTCCGCCGTCGTTATCCTGATGGCAGAATGGGTTCCGATCCCGCCTTAGCAACCCCCGAACACGGGAAGCAGTTCTATGAGTTGGCGGTGAAGGAGTTGAGTCATAGTTATCTAGAATTTGTGAATGGAGAGTAGACAATACTTGGTAATTGGTAATTGGTAATCGGTAGTTAGTCCGTTAACTATCCCTTGTTTCCTTGTCCTCGACTCCCGCACGGGCGGGTTTAGTTGCAGATTTTCTGGTTGTTCGCAGGAATTTTCCATGAAACCCGCCCCTACGACTCCCGCTCAAACACATCCAACATCAAAGTTTTAGCCAATTGCGCGATCGCCTCCCAATTTTCTGATTCAATAAAATTTTTGGGAAATAACTGACCGGATAAGCCTACCGCGATCGCACCCGCTGCAATAAATTCTTTAGCATTTTCTAACGAGACTCCACCTGTAGGAATTAAAGGAATATTTCCCAACGGTGCTTGTAGGCTCTTAATATAGCTAACGCCTCCTAGTGCTTGCACGGGAAACACTTTAACGCAACTCGCTCCCACCATCCACGCCGTGACAATTTCTGTGGGAGAGAGCGCCCCTGGTACGATCGGTATACCCCGAGCTACAGCAGCTTGAATTAAGACAGAATCGACATGGGGAGTGAAGAGAAATTGCGCTCCAGAGGCGATCGCCTGTTGTAGTTGTTCTAAAGTTAGAATCGTTCCCGTACCAATTGTACAAGCAGGTAACTCGCGACGCAGTTGCGAAATCAACTCGGCAGGGCGATCGCTATTCCAAGTAACTTCGATTAACTGCATTCCTCCTGCTGCTACCGCTTTTGCCATTTGACAACCTAGCTCAATTTTATTGGCACGGATCACAGCGATCGCTCTATTTTGCTGCAATAACTTCAACCATGAATCGTTAAACATTGTCTTACCAAGCAGCTCAGAAAATCGATCGTTACCTATCTAAAATATACGTCCAGCAACAGTTCAGATGTCAGTCGCCAGCTGGATGAACCTAAAATCAGGCGCTTTTAATCTATATCATCTTTTTACTATTCTGAAGTATAAGTATGCCACTGCACACGCTTGTAGACTTCGATTCTAATTATAAAGAAGCTTTTGTCAGAGAAGAATCAGAGAAGTCAAAGTTAAAAAAGTAATAGAACAAGATATTGTAGAAGCAACAGAAACAGTGCGCCATCAAGAACTAGATGTGACAGTTAAAGGTCAGTTAGACGTAAATGTAGTTAATCGGATGCGCGATCGCGATTAATCTGCTCTTACCCTTACTAGTTGTCAACTTATTATCAGGTGGGCGTTGCCCACCCTACTAAATCAAAATATATAAGTAATGCCGAACAATCTATCCATAGAAGTATGGTCTTTAAACAATCTCCTCCAATAGTAAGAGGAAATGTTATGAGTATGGCTTTACTGTGAGTAGCAGAAAAAACCTACAAATCGCCTCCAGTGGCAAATTTGTCGTTCTTTCTTTTCTAGAAAAAACTTAAAGGAAACGAAACAACACTTATCTAATTGCGGACTGCCCGTAGAAATAACTCATTCCCAGGATGAAATTGAATATTTCATTTGGGAGATGATGAGGTGAAAAATTGTTTTCTAGGATAGGAGAAATTGAAGCGGGAGAAAACAAATTATGGCTTTACATAAAATCTCAGATTTCGATCCCGATTATCGCAGCAGCTTTGACGATCGCGATATGAAGGGTTACTCCGTGTATTCAGAAAATGATGAAAAGATTGGCTCAGTTAGTGACATTTTAGTAGATGAAGAAGGGCGCTTTCGCTATTTTATAGTAGATCTAGGTTTTTGGATTTTTGGCAAAAAAGTTTTGTTGCCAATGGGTCGCGCCAGAATTGATTACAATGCAGACCGTATATATGTAACTGGTTTGACTCGCGAACAAGCAGAAAATTTACCAGAGTATAACGAACACGATTCAGTCGATTACGACTACGAAGAGAGAGTCAGAGGAGTTTATCGTACCCCAAATTATGGTACAGCAAGTACGATGGGTACGATGGGTACGATGGGTTCAACCGCAGCTGCTCCAGTCGAGCGTGAGGCTACACTTGATGCAACTGCACCACTTGATGCAACTGCACCCCTAGATCCATCTCGTTCTAATGCAGGCTACACAGCAGCAGCTAGCTACAATCGCGACACGTACAAGTATGACGACCACGATTCAGACTTGTACAATCTTAACGAGCAAAACCACCAGAGTCTCAAACTCTACGAAGAAAGATTGATTGCCAACAAGCGTCGCGTCAAGACTGGGGAAGTTACAATTGGCAAGCATGTAGAGATTGAAACAGAGAGAGTTGCAGTACCCGTAGAAAAAGAGCGAGTCGTCATCGAGCGCGTGACACCGACGGATGCTGGTAGACCTGTAGCACCTGGCGAAGTAGACTTCCGTGAGGGAGAAGTAGCACGGATGGAAGTTTATGAAGAAACGCCTGAAATTCGTAAAGAAGCGTTCGTGCGTGAAGAAGTTAAAGTGAAAAAGGTCGTAGATCATCAAACTGTTAATGCCGAAGAAACCATCCGCCGCGAAGAGTTGGATGTAAACACTGGCAACTTACCAGTTGATGAAAACCGCGATCGCATCTAAGACATACTGGAAGTAGGGATCGCTACTTCTTAAAAGTAAGTACAGACAGAGCGCAAATCATGCACTGTCTGTACTTTTTCACAACGTCTTTTTTGAATTTTATCTTTCTGGCGATCGCATTAAAAAGCTCTTTCCTACCACATTAAGAACATACCTTTCATTTATAACCAGAGTTAATACATTTTTATAGAAATAATTATATTTTCAATACGAATATTTTTTAATAAGTTTTGAAATAGGTGTTCTAAAATGATATATCCAACGTCCGATCGCAGCCATTTCAATTTCTTGGTGGAAAAACTCAGAAAGAAATTAAAGAGTTTCTTCGTCGTAAATTTGCAAGGAGATCGAATTGGCATAGTAAAGGATATCATTGTAGATCGCCAACAGCAGTTACAATTGATCGTGTCTTCTAAGGTTGGTAACTTAGCTTCAAACTTGCAAATCAACAGTAAGCAAATACGAAAAATTGAAGTAGCAGATAAAGTTGTAGCAGTCGATTTTACATTTGTACCTGAAGAAATAGAGCGAGTCACTCAAGAACCCGACCGAGAACTGCATTCAAGTAGCAGTCAAGACATAATGATGACAGGCGATCGCTTAGAAGTTGCTACTAGCGAACCTTTAGTAAGGCAATTGGAAGTTGTACCACCGGAACTATCAGTACCTATGACCAGCGAAATAGACAACCAAGCTAACACCCAATTGAGTTCATCTCAAGACTTATCAACAGAAGAGATTATTAAATTACTAGCAGAAAGAGTAGTAGTAGAGCGAAAAAAACGTAAAGTTGGCGAAGTTATTGTCCGCAAAGAAATAGAAACGCGGATGGTAGAAGTACCAGTACGGTATGAGAAGCTGATTGTAGAACAGGTTAATCCAGAACACAAGCAAATAGCAGAAATTAATTTAGGACAAGAAACTCTTGCCGATCGCAAATTGAATTCCTGGAGTGTTGGTGAAAAAAACCAAAGTGTAGGTGAATTGACAGTAACAGGTAGATTTGATTCGCCTAAAGTTGCCAGTCTATTATTAAACGCGATCGCCCGCGAACGCCAACATGGATGTCAGCAAATTCGAGTTGAAATTGTCGTAGACAGTCCAGAAAAACAAAAGCTCTATCAAGAATGGTGCGATCGCTGTTCTCAGTAAGAAGGGAGCAGGGTGTAGGAAAGAGGGTGTAGGATGAAGAGTGCGGTGGGGAGAATTTAGAAAGAATTTTGACTTTTGACTTTTGACTTTTGACTTCTAGCCGATTGCTTTGTAGCAAGATACATAATCTTGGTACTATAAATGCTTGCAGCCAAGATCTAAACAAAATTTAAAGATATGACGAGCGATCGCATAGATGGTATTGCTCCCCACGGCGGACAATTAATTAACCGCATTGCCAACCACGCACAGCGTCTAGAATTCCTAGACAAGGCTGATTTTCTGCCTAGAGTCCAGTTAGACGAACGGGCAGTTTCCGATTTGCAAATGATTGCAATTGGTGCATTCAGTCCCTTGACTGGATTTATGGCACAAGCAGACTATCAGTCAGTCGTTGACAATATGCGCCTGAGTAACGGTCTACCTTGGTCAATTCCCATTACTCTCTCTGTCAGTGAAGAAGTTGCAGCACCACTGAAAGAAGGTAGTTTAGTCCGGCTAGACGATAAAAGCGATCGCTTTATTGGAGTTTTAGAACTATCACAAAAGTATCGTTATGACAAAATCCGTGAAGCAGTCAGCGTTTACCGCACCGATGACGAAGCACATCCTGGCGTAGCCGTTGTTTACAACCAAGGTGAAGTTAACCTAGCGGGTTCCATTTGGTTGTTACACCGCGATCCACACCCTTTATTTCCCGACTATCAAATCGATCCAGCCAAATCCCGCGAACTTTTTAGAGAAAAAGGTTGGCGCACAGTCGTTGGTTTTCAAACACGTAACCCCATCCATAGAGCGCACGAATATATTATCAAGTGCGCCCTCGAAATTGTTGATGGTTTATTCCTACACCCATTAGTAGGGGTAACAAAAAGTGATGATATCTCTGCCGAAGTGCGGATGCAGTGCTACAAACTCATGTTGGAATTTTACTTCCCTGAAAGCAGAGTTATTCTGGCAATCAATCCTGCTTCCATGCGCTATGCGGGTCCAAGGGAAGCAATCTTCCACGCTCTCATCCGCAAAAACTACGGCTGTACCCACTTTATAGTCGGACGCGATCATGCTGGAGTAGGAGACTACTACGGTACGTATGACGCTCAACATATTTTTGACGAGTTTGAGCCAAAAGAATTAGGAATTATGCCATTAAAATTTGAACACGCCTTCTACTGCAAGCGGACTCTGCAAATGGCAACTACCAAAACTAGCCCTTCTCGACCCGAAGAACGAATTCACCTATCGGGAACAAAAGTCAGGGAAATGTTGCGGCGCGGTGAACTGCCACCACCAGAATTCTCCCGACCAGAAGTTGCAGCAGAACTAGCTAAAGCCATGAATATTACCCAATATGAGATTTAATTGGTCATTTGTGAGTGGTTGGTGGCTAGTGGCTGGTGACTAGTTGGATTGACACATGACGTTAGCCGAAATCGCTCCTCTGCCTAAAAGCATTTAACAAGCAGAATTTTGAACTAACCTTGTGTGTCATTACAGCTAGTAGCTAGTAGTAGAATTCTTCATCTAGTCACCAGTCACCAGTCACTCTCTTGCTGATAACTGATAACTGACTCCCTAGTTTATTGATAGGCTGGTAGCTGGTGAGACCAGTAGTAGCTGATAGCTAAAATGAAGCGGCGAGATTTTCTGAGACGATTAGCTCAAGCGATCGCAACATTGGGTGTGGTTGATGCTGGGTGGCTGCGAATAGGCGATCGCTATGCCCATGCACTCGCCCAGCCAACGGGACGGAAATTAGCTCTCTTAGTAGGGATTAACCAATATCCCGCTACTTTGTCTTTGGGTGGTTGCCTAACAGATGTGGCACTACAAAGAGAACTGCTCGTTCACCGATTTGGGTTCAATCCAGCTGATATTCTTACCCTTACCGATCGACAAGCCACTCGAAAACAAGTTGAAGCTGCTTTCTTAGAACATCTCACGCAGCAAGCCAAAACTGGGGATACCGTTGTTTTTCACTTTAGCGGCTACGGGCGGCGGGTTTTGAATTCAAAATTCGGAATTCGGAATTCGGAATTCGAGACAACCAACAATCAATTTCCTGTCAATAGTTTAGTTTGCGCTGATGGTGAAGATCTTCTAGATGAGACTTTATGGCTGCTGTTGCGATCGCTGCCAACTAGACAAATTGCAACTTTTCTCGATACGAGTTTTGGCACTCCTGTTAAAATTCTTCCAGCTAACTTGCGCGTGCGCTCTTTTCCGCAAACGCTTCCAGGACAAGTAAGCGCAGCCGAACTTGCTTTTCAACAACAGCTTCAGCAAGACTTCCTTTGTCAAGGCGTTTTAGATCGGATTATTTGCGGCAGTGTAGATGCTTCAATTAAACCTACACCGACTGCCAATATTCCTGGTGTTGCGATCGCCGCAGCTAGTCCTACCCAAAGTGCGATTGAGACAGCTTGGAATGGTTTTAGCGCTGGACTGTTTACCTATGCCTTAACTCAACACCTCTGGGAAGCAACTCCAGCGACAACAGTACAAGTCAGTCTCAGCCGTGTTAGTGGCACAGTAGAGCAATTAGTAGGTAACGAGCAGCAGCCACAAGTCAACAGTCAAAAAAATCCTCAGTCCACTCTCACTGACTACCTCAGTCAGGAACCTAGCATAAGTGCTGATGGTGTTGTCATGGCTGTAGAAGAAGACAAAAAGAGCGCTCAGTTATGGCTGGCTGGACTACCACCTACAGTCCTTGCCTACTACGAGGCTGGCTCTAAATTAAATTTGGTTTCTTTGGACAAGGGGGACAAGAGAGAGGGGGGAGACAAGGAAAACGCCTCACTCCCCACTCCTCGCTCCTCACCCCTTCAATTACAAGTGCGATCGCGAAATGGGTTAACTGCAAAAGCTCAAGTCGTGCGTGCTTCTAGCAATGATTCTCCGCAAGTCGGACAGTTAGTACAAGAAGCCGTCAGAGTTTTACCCCGTAATATTCGCTTGATTATTGCTCTCGATCCGAGCCTAGAACGGATCGAACGGGTAGATGCTACCAGTGCATTTGCTGCTATGCCTTTCGTGTCCCTTGCTACGACGAGCGAACAATTAGCAGATTATGTATTTGGTTTAGTTCCTCCGCCAAAATCGGCAGAAACACCAATTGTCGCAAATGCGGGTTCGCCTGCATCTCGCTACGGTTTATTTACACTCGATCGCCAACCGATCCCCAATACAACTGGAGAATTTGGCGAAGCGGTAAAAGTTGCCGTGCAACGGTTGTCACCTAAGCTACAAACTCTATTAGCAGCTAAAATTTGGCGGCTGACAACCAACGACGGTTCTTCTCACCTCAACGTCAAAGCAACTTTGGAAATGCTCGATCCCGAAAACAGAGTGTTAATGCAACGGGAAACCCTGCGATCGCCACAAGAAGAAACACCGACTCCGATCGGAAAACTCAAAAAACAACTTCCGACTTCCCCCGATACTATTCCTGCTATACCAATCGGTAGCCACATTCAATATCGAGTCCAGAATAACGGCGATCGCCCGGTGCATTTACTCTTACTGGGCTTAGATAGCAGCAAAAGCGCGGTCGCCCTTTACTCTTCTCAATTACCTACCGATAATAACGAGTCTAATTCTAAGCCAATTCTTAAGGATATAGAGATTGCGCCAGGAGAGACGGCGACCGTACCGCAATCCACAGCTAATTTTACCTGGACGATTCACAAACCATCTGGGTTGGCAGAGCATCAACTGATTTTTAGTAGTGCCAGCTTTACGCAAACCTTAGCAGTCTTGGCAAATACCGATCGGGATCTCGACGAGCCAGAATACATTGGAGTTTTATCCAATCCCCTAGAAGTGATTCAAGCTGTCATGAAAGATTTACAGGATGCCAGTGCGATCGCCCCTCCACGCATTACTGCTAGCGCCAGCAATGACGCTGTTAGCCCTTCTTCAGATACTTACGCTCTTGATGTCAACGACTGGGCAAGTCTGAGCTTTGTTTACCAAGTCGTATGAGTAGAAACGCGATCGCTTTTCTACACAAAATATGTCTCCCAGGTGGCTACTAACTGCTGAGCTGCATCCGTACCTTCAGCCGGAAACTCCTCTAAAAATTCTTTATCCGTACTGGAGTTGTAGGGTCCTTCTTTCAGTTCCAAAATTATCGTATCTGGAGCTAGAGCAACTGCTGTATGGTAAGTTGCTTCAGGAAGTTCGAGTCCCCACACTGCACCACCAGCACTAACAAGTTCTGTCGTGACGATCTCACCTCGATCGTTCATAACTAACATTCCTAGCGCACCTTGGCAAACTAGAAAGAACTCAAACCCGTTTATCCCACCATCGCGACAGTGACGGTGCGGACGAACATAAGTACCAGGTTGGAGAATATTTACGAAGCGCTGTACTTTTTCCGATCCATCATGAAAGCTATAAGTCTGGCGCAAGCGCGGACTTTGACGCGCTTGAGTAGCAATTCGCTCGATTAACTCCCGATCCAAGCGCTTGATAGGTAAAGTCTGCATTTCAATCTCCTGCGATCGCCCTTACTGCACGTTCTCTAGAAATTTACCTAGATGCATTACCCATAGTCAAATGCTCGTGTGAGATTAGCTTCTACAGATGGGAATACTGGAGGTAAGCAATTAGCAGCGATCGGCTATTCTATCCCTTACCCCTCAGCTCCCTAGAAATGAATGAGACAACAGTACAAAACTTTATCCAACTGATTTCTGCACGTATGGGTTTGCAAGTTCGCCCGCAAGATCGCCAGGAGCTTTGTAAAAAACTAGAGACACGGATGAAGGTTTTGAAACTGGATGCTCCAGAAAAGTACTATCAACTATTACTAAGATCGACTGAACAATCGAAGTTGGAAGCGATCGACTCCAGTAGCGAAAGAGAATGGCAAGAGCTACTCGGTTTATTAACAGTTGGCGAAACTTATTTTTTTCGCGACCAAGGACATTTTAAGCTACTCAAGCATCAAATTTTACCTGAGTTGATCGAGAGTAAAAGAAAGGCTTGTCTTCATTCTTTAACACAAAAGCCAAGTCTGAGAATTTGGAGTGCGGGATGCTCCAGCGGTCAAGAACCTTATTCTATTGCAATTTTAGTCAAAGAACTCATTCCCGATCTCAGCGACTGGGAAGTTTTTATATTTGGAACCGATATTAATTTAGAAGCAATTGAAAAAGCCCAACGAGGCATTTACGAACCTTGGTCTTTTCGTCAAGTAGATCCTCAGATTCAGAAGCACTATTTTCAGCAGCGCAAGCTTGGTTGGGAACTCGATCCAAAAATTCGCCGTATGGTGAAATTTCGGTGTAGTAATTTGTTACAAGACTCCTTTCCTAGTTCAACTCTCAATATCCACGATATGGATATTATTATTTGTCGTAATGTCTTTATTTATTTTAGTTTTGATGCGATCGCTACCGTCATCGAGAAGTTTTATCATACTCTCAGACCTTATGGATATTTAATTGTCGGTCATACAGAGCTTTCAGGGCAAAACCTCAATGAATTTCAATTGAAGGCTTTTACAGAATCTATAGTCTATCAACGACAAAACACATCAACCGAAGCGAAAAACACACCCGATTCTGCCTCCATTCAAAGCTTAAATCAACAAGCAGAAATCACCGAAACTCTTCGTAAACCTATATATTATCAGCCAATAGAATTCAAACTCAGTTATCCTAAAAATGACGTTCTAAAACCGAAGTCAATACCACCGCGATCGCCTGTTGCCTTACCTGCGATCGTCTCTCAATTTACTTCCGATCTTGCCACAGCAGAAACCCTATTTCAAGCAGGAGAATATAGCAGAGCTATCCAAGCAGCTCAAACACTGATTCACCAACATCCTCAATCTTTTGATGCTTATTATTTAATTGCTCAATCCTGGGCAAATCTCGGTAATTACGAACGCGCAACTCACTACTGTCAGCAAGCCACACAGCTCGATAATTTATCTGAAAAACCTTATTTTCTATTAGCTCGAATCGCTGAAGAGCAAGAAGATTTAGAACAAGCAAAAATATTTTTGAAAAAGATTATTTATCTTACTCCTGAATCTATAGCAGCCTATCTAGAATTAGGTTCGCTTTATGAAAAAGTAGGCGATCGCCAGCGAGCCAACAAAATGCTAGCTACAGCCTTAGAACTTCTGAAAAAACTATCTCCCACAAGTGCGATCGAACCTTACGAGCGAGTTTTAGCAAGTGAACTAATTACTAAAATTAAACAGACTTTAGCAATATAATACAACCTACAACGCAAAGGCGAGCATAAAGGCGATCGCTTTTAGAACGTAGGAGCAACAGATAATGAGGGAAAACTGGCTAATCTTAGCTACTGGTGGCTTATTTTCTGGTATTCTTGCCGGATTATTAGGTATCGGTGGTGGTACTGTTCTCGTTCCCTTACTAGTTACTCTAGGTTACGCACCCATACAAGCAGTTGCTACGAGCAGCTTAGCAATTTTAGTCACTTCTATTTCTGGTAGCATCCAAAACTGGCGCATGGGTTACTTTAACTGGAAGCGGGTGAGCTTGCTAGGATTTCCTGCGGTTGTAACTTCACAAATTGGCGTGTATGTGGCTAGTCGCATTCAACCATACATCCTGCTACTGGCTTTTGGTATTTTATTACTCATCAATATTTATTTAGTTAACTTGCGCCAGCACCTCACGACTAAACAGACTTCGACAGAGACGCAATTTAATCCTTTACTCGCTCGACTTTTCACCGGAGGAGCAGCAGGTATTCTTGCTGGATTATTTGGTGTAGGTGGAGGAGTGATTATGGTTCCGCTTCAGATGTTACTTTTAAAAGAAGAAATAAAAGTTGCAATTCAGACGAGTTTGGGTGTAATTGTAATTACAGCTATCTCTGCAACTGTCGGTCATACCGGAACAGGTAACGTATTATTTATACCAGGTTTATTATTAGGTTGTGGTGGTTTGTTAGGGGCGCAAATTAGTACTCGTGTTTTACCCAAACTACCAGATCGGACAGTTAGTTTTGTTTTTCGTCTATTCTTGGGCATATTATCAATCTACGTTTTTTGGCAGGCTTGGCAATCTTATTCTGCTATAGCAATGCTAAATCTATTCACGAACAATATAGCAATCCAAATTGATTTATGAATGTTTCCCGTGTAGAGACGTTACATGTAACGTCTCTACACGGACAATCAATTTCACGATTCATCTAGGAGCGCTACAGATGATTTAATAGGGCGAGCAACGCCCACCATTACCAGCTTTGTAGCCTACGCACTACTACGCACTATGCACTATAGTTAGGTGTCAGTTAGGTATTAGTTATCTCGATTTACTAGACAAAATAAGAGATATTTGAAGTTATTTTTGACTTTAGTAGCAAAATGCACTTATAAGAAGTTACAAAAGTTACATGTCTGCCTAAGCTACTGATTTTGACAGTATTTTTGAGTCACATATTTTTTAAGTCTTGATGAAAAGTTTGGTTATTAAAACACTGTAATAACACTGAAAAACCTTATCTTATCTTTATAATTCGGTATTGCTACCGATACAATTACTTTTTGCTGTTTGCCATACTAAAAACGCAGCAATATAGCAAAAAGCGCCTCATATTTAGATGACAATTCGAGCGAGCTGTGCTGTTTCTCTTACTACACAACTTTCACGGCTAAGCAAACTATGTCGCCTAATCAGTATCAAGCACAGGAATTATCTAATCTATTAGAGAATATCCAAGCTAAACAAGCAAGCGGTGTTTTGTATATAGATGCACAAGTCGATTCAGAAAAGCCGGCAAAATCTCGCGTGCTGATTTGGAAAGATGGACGCACCCTCTACGGCGGTAAAACAGTTCCAGATGCTCAAGGCTTAGTCAAATTGTTAGAACAAAAACTGAGTCGAGAATGGGTAGCTTCTGCTGTAGCCTTTGCAATGCGCCAAGTTCCAGAGCAAGCATCACTTCGCGATGTACTAGAGCGTTTGGTGCAAATGCAGTTATATAACTGGGAACAAATTGAGTCTGTTATTTACAGTCAATTAATATTAACTGTAGAACAACTTTTACCTTATCCGGGTAAGTTTCAATTTGATAGCCAAAAGCAGCTCAATTTTTGTCGTGGTGTTGAATTATCAAAGCTAATGCTAGATATTACTCAACGTCAGGAACAATGGAACAACTTCAAACCTACTGTTATGTCAATGGATGCAGTACCAAATTTAAAATCCGATACTTTAGCTAATATTACAGAGCCAAATATACGCAAACATTTACAAGAATGGGTTAACGGACAGCGATCGCTAGTGGATATCGCTGAAGGTTTGAATAAAGATCCGTTAAGTATAACAAAATCCTATGCGAATTGGATACAAGCAGGCTGGTTAGACATAACTAATAACAACACTACGACAACTCAAATCTCTTTATCTACAGTTTTAGCTGTAGATGACAGTGCTGTCATGCAACAACTGATTAAACGAGCGCTGACGGGTTATTGCCAAGTTATATTAGCTAGTAATGCTGTAGATGCTCTAAACGTCATTTATCACGAAAAAATTTCCCTATTACTACTCGATGTTTCTATGCCAGAGATAGATGGCTTAGAGCTTTGTCGGACTGTGCGTAGTATTCCTCAGTTTCGCGACTTGCCAATTATTATGGTAACAGCAAGAGACGGTTTTTTTGATAAAGTTAAGGGTAAATTTGCTGGTTCTAACGACTATTTAACGAAGCCGTTTGATGCAGAACAGTTACGTCAGATAGTAGGTAGATATATCGGATTAGGAATTAGTTTTAATAATAAAGATGCAGTTACCTTCGATTTATCTAATCAAGGTTAATTGTTTCATTTTTCCCAGCCTCTATCAAGCAATATTTTTTTCACATTCAAAAACCAAGCTTATTAATGTCAATATTCATCAATAAATAAGCTAATTATTCAAGTGACAACAGCAAATGGAAACTAAACCTTATCTGATTTTCAGCTTGCATAACTTGCGATATGGAATTGATGCAACTCTCGTACAAGAAATTTTTCTGCTGCCAGAGTTGAATCCTATCATTGAAGCACCGACAGATATTGTAGGCATTCTCAATTTACGTTCTCAACTCATACCCATAATGCATCTCGGTCTGCGTTTAGGATACAAAATGCAGAATTGTCACCTTAGCGATAGCGTTATCGTTCTACAGTGGCAAGATTTACAGATTGGTATTATTGTTAATTCCGTTTATGAAGTCAAAAATATTAGTCCTGAAGTTATAGAAACAAATATTTCATACGGGCGAGTCAAAGAGTCTACAGCTCGATTTATTCATAGTATTGCCAAGCTAGATGCAGATATCATCATGTTGCTAGATCCAGAGCAACTCATCTGCTCTGCTTCAGTTGAAGATATTTTACCAGTATTAAACAGAGATTCAGATGAGATAGAAGCTTTTGGCGATCGCCCTCAATTAAAAGAGAAAGAAATACATTTAAGCGATCGGGAAAGTATTCATAAATATAGTTTTTACGATTTATATTATCCACAAGTTACCCCACAAGAAACAGCAATTTTTCGCGAACGGGCTGAGAACTTGAGACGGCAAGCCGAGAGTTCTGATTTTACAGGACTCATACCATTAGCAGTTTTCGGTCTTAACGATGAATATTTTGGACTAGATTTAGATGTCGTGCGGGAATTCACCAACATTTGTCATGTGACTCAGATTCCATGCTGCCCAAATCATATTGTTGGCAACGTGAATTTACGTGGAGAAATTGTCACTTTAGTAGATATTCGTCAGGCTTTAAACTTAGCGCTCGATCGCGATCGAACTACCTCAAAAGCCATTGTCATTAGTTTTAACGAGACGATCGCTGGAATACCTGTAGATGAAGTTTTTGATGTCATGTATCTACGTCCGTCAGATCTGACACCAGTACCAGTAGCAGTACATTCCGCTAACGATGAATATCTTAGAGGTAATGCCCCTTATTTAGAAAAAATGCTCACCGTACTTGACTTACCTCAGCTTTTGTCCAAAAACAGCTTAGTTGTAGACGAAGAAATTTGACAATTTTATGATAGACGATCCCGAACTCAGAGATATATATAAAACAGCTTGTGCCGAACGGATGCAGAAATTGGAAGAGTGCTTAATGCACTTAGAAAAACATCCAGGCGATCGCGAACAACTCGAAGACTTTTTGCGCGAGATTCACACCCTCAAAGGAGACTCTCGAATGCTGGGAGTACAGGGTGTTGAAACCCTGACACATCAAATTGAAGAAGTACTAGTTGGAGTCAAGCGGGGTGAGAGCAACTTAACCGCAGAATTGTGCGATCGCCTTTATCAGGGACTCGATGCCATGCGTCAGTTCGTCTATGAGGCGGTTACGGGTGTTGCCCCAAGCGTCAATCTTTTTTACGTCCTCGCCCGATTAATGGGGGCGCAGTCCAGTCCTGCAAGTGAAGATGAAGAACTATTACCTGCTGATACTCCAATATTTACCGAACCCGTAGCCACCGCAGACATCCCGCTATTTGAGAGCGATCTATTTCCCGAACCGCCCGTTACTGCTTTAGAAGACGGTCTATTCTCCGAACCGTCCCTTGCAGAACCATCTGAAGCGATCGCTGCATCATTTGACCTACTCGACGACGATTTCTTCTTACCCGAACCTCCTGTATTACCGAAGATTCTTCCTACACCTGCATCACTGCCAGTTAAACAGCCTGAACCCTTACCCATCCCCGAAGCTAAAGCCAAGCCGCAGCCAGTTCCAACAGCCGAAGCAAGCGAGACAGCCCAAACCAGTAATCATCAAATTGATACGATTCGAGTCGAACCGCAAAAGCTCGATACATTGATGACTCAAGCGGGTGAGTTAACAGTGACTAAACTACGAATTGCTCAACGCATGGGTGAAATTGAAGAAATTCTCACCCTCTGGGAAGAGTGGAGCCGGGATGCTTTTGTCCATCGCTCGGTGTTTGACAAGATAGAGCGTGGCTTACAAGCCAACAACGTCAAGCAATTGCAGAACTTTCAACATCGGTCGGAGCAACGGTTAGAACGCCTCGGCTCTCTGATTAACCATCTGAAAAGCACAGCTTACGAAGACACCGCTCGGTTAGATATTGTCACTGGAGAATTAGAATCAGGTATCAAGACTTTACGCCTTTTACCTCTATCGAATATGTTTGCGCTTTTTCCCCGTCTCGTCAGAGATTTAGCCAAGCAGCAAGGCAAGGAAATTAATCTAGTCATTGAAGGCGGAGATACCAAGGCAGACAAACGAATTCTAGAGGAAATGAAAGACCCATTGCTGCACCTATTACGCAATGCAGTCGATCACGGTATTGAGACACCTCAAGAACGGGAAAACTCGGGTAAACCACGCACGGCAACTATTCACTTGCGAGGGTATCAAACTGCTAGCAGTATTGGGATTGAAGTTACAGACGATGGGCGCGGTTTGAATATCGATAGCATTAAACGCACTGCTGTGCGACGGGGACTCCACCGCGAAGAAGAATTGGAAGCCATGACGACAGCTCAAATTCAATCGCTGATTTTTGCCCCTGGTTTCTCGACTCGAACGACAGTGACAGAAATTTCTGGTCGCGGGGTTGGTTTAGATGTGGTGCGGGCAAATGTCGAAAGAATGAAGGGGACGATCCAAATCGAATCTTTGCCTGGGATGGGCTGTGAGTTTCGGATCAAATTAGATACGACGTTAGCCACCACTCAAGTTTTGATTGTGGAAGTTAATCGCATGTCCTACGCACTGCCAGTGGAGTTCGTACAGACAAACTTACTCGTGTCTCGGCAAGAGATCTTTGCTTTGGAAGGCAGTCAAACGATCGCCATTGAAGGTCAACCGATCTCTGTGGCTTGGCTGGACGATCTACTGGAATTGCCCGCGATCGCCCCTAGTCTCAAATCTGCTGCCAAAATGCTACCTTGTGTCGTGCTGCAAGTCGGCGGCGATCGCCTCGGGTTGTTAGTAGACGCTTTACTCGATCGGCAAGATATCGTTTTAAAGCCGCAAAGTAAGTTACTCAAGCGTGTTCGGAACGTAACTGGTGCTACTATCCTCGGCACGGGTGAAGTTTGCATGGTTCTCAATCCTCAAGATTTACTCAAGTCCGTACAGAAGAAGCCTGTCGCCATACATACCAGCGAATTCCAGCAGGTACACATCAAGCAAAAGCTGCTGTTAGTAGAAGACTCAATTATTATCCGCACTCAGGTCAAGCGCTTGCTAGAGGGTGCTGGTTATGACGTGACTGCTGCTGTGGATGGGGCGGATGGATTCAACAAGTTGAGGACAGGTAGTTTTGATGCTGTGATCTCAGACGTGCAAATGCCGAATTTAGATGGTTTGGGGCTAGCGGTAAAAATTCGCCAACACAAAGAATATCAAGAGTTACCAATTATTCTCGTCACAACTCTTGCCTCTGATGAAGATAAACGTCGAGGTGCTGAAGCAGGAGCAAATGCTTATTTAACTAAAGGTACGTTCGATCAAAAATTACTGCTTGATACATTGAATAGATTGATTTGAAAGTCAAAATTTAAATGATACTCAACAACTAGAAATGGCAACAAAAAACTTATTGGCAATGGTGTAAAACAATATTTTCTCGATTCAAAATTTCGTCAAACATAAGGAATAGCTCTCATGAAGTTCTCATTAACAACTAAAGCAATTGCTTTTTCTATCGCCCTTGGTACACTGCCAGCTATGGCAATCGGGGTGAGTAATTATATTTCTGCTAGTAACAACTATCGCCAAAATGCAATTCAATCACAAGAATCTCTCACCTTTTCTTTGGCAGATAAGGTTGGACGTTTTAGAACCTATTTATAAAGTAAACCTTTAAGCAGATAGGCGACGTAGCATAATTCGAGTCATAACAGCATAAATAGCTG
>NZ_RSCK01000068.1:0-35481 GCF_003991895.1 Chroococcidiopsis cubana SAG 39.79 | reverse complement strand
CATCAAGCGATTGCTAAGTTTTATCATTACAAACGTCGCCTTTCCCAATCGCTCAGCTATCTACAACTGTAGTATTAGGCAGCAATAGAATCACATCCAACTGTTTCTAGCAGACAGGTAAGGAGTTCTAGATTATCAGCATAATCATTAACAGCCAGCACTAGCGGGTTAGGGTGGCTGTCGTCATGCGGATTGTTCTGGGGAGAACGCTGTAAAACCATGTTTGGAGGGAACTGGTGATTATCCTTTGTATTGGACACTACAGCCAGCTAAATTGCCTTCTATCTACGGGCATAGCAAGCAAATGAATTCTACCCCATCATAAGCATTTCATCTGCGTAAATTACGCACTTACCTGACTAACCTGCCATCCTCATCCAAATCAACTACAACTACACTTCCACTATCCACATGACAGTAATCCCGCTAGGGTGTTCTCGCTCCAAAACTTCCCTGGCACTAGATATTGATTTGTAACGATAGGCATCGGCATAACTCTTAGTCCAGTAGCCGTTACGTCCGCCAGTCCAATAGAGTTCGATACCGTCAGCTTCAGCGCAGACAATGTAAGACTTCATAAGGTGGTGATGCCGAAGTAAGCACCTGGATGATTTATGACTGCGTTTAAGTGCGTCAGGTGTCGTACTACCTACTGTACTATTTTTGGCTTCGCACCGTGTATCAGCATTTCTCAACACCTATATAAATGTCTCCTACCACCTTACATATACCTACCATCAGGAGCTAATCTTAAACCTCGCCAATCTAGCAACCTTATCAAGATACTGCTTCATGGCTGCATCACTCCTGTGAGGGACACAACTATCGTCGTAAAGGTATTCCGTATCCTTAAGCCTTAGCTTCACTTCATGCGGTGCATAATCTACCCAATCCCTGCTTAGCGTTCCTAGTGGTTTGTAGTCCCTATTCAACACAACGAATTTTCCATTAGCCTGTTTCTGGATGCAGTAAGGCAAGTAAACGTAATCAAAGTAAGATTTCATAACTACCTCCTAGTAATTTGTACTCATTAACGCTGCGGGTGAATCAAATGCTCTGGGGGGCTGTTACTTTTCGTTACACACTTACCCCCCTTATAACAATCTGCTCCTAGAACCCTTGAAAAACGGACATTTTTGCAGCTGCTGTCGAGGCTTTTTTTTAAAAAATGGGGGGTACGGCAGCTGTTTTTATTGAGAATGGTGTCAATAAAAATTCCAAAACGGGTTTTTGCTACTGTGCGGTGAGCCGTTGAGCCACTTAAAACTTCAACCGGGAACGAAAAGCAGACGGACTCTCCTCGACAGAAGATGGAACGAGTAAATCAGTATGGATGAAGGTTTCCCCTCCATCGTATTTTATGGACTTAATATTAGGAGTGTGTTTAACAAACCATAATTCGTCCTTTTCTAGGATTGAAACATCCTGACTGACGTTAGGCGCTAGAACGATGTAAGTTGGTTTATTCAAAGCCGCAGCATAGCCCAGCTCTACAAGAGTGCCGTAGCAGTCGAAGGAGTCAATGTAAGCATGTACAGCGTCACATGTCTGAATCTGATTGAAACACCTCTTTACTAAATCCTCACGACTGCTAAAGTAACCATTTACATACACACCATCCTCGTGTGGTTTTGTAGTTGCAACGTCCCATTTAACAGAAGCACCATTCGATAACTCATCTACGAACTGACCACATTCATAATCAACATTGCCGAACCCCCAACCGTGGTCGCCGTCCCCGTGAAAACAACCGTGGTCGCAGCTAATAGCAAATGCTCCATGATAATCAATTGCATAGTTACCAATATGGTAGGTTTTGTATCCATCTGACATCACTCTAGGGTTTCCTAACAACTTCCCACGATAACCGCCACCGTGGTTGACTTTTCCCGCAAAATAAACTTTCTTCGGTCTAACCATAACTAACTCCTAATTTTGTATCAGATTGTGTTACAAAAAAGCGTTCCGACATTCCACCCTTGTTCCAACTCCCTAACCAGCTTCTAGCCCTTATATATCAACGGTTTCGGTTTTCCGTTCCTACGTTCCACCCACCTCTCCGAGTAATATATACATATGTGTAAAAAACACGTAGACATATATTAGTAACATACAACACACTATACATATCCGTAGAAAACACATATATATTTCTATTCTTTTAAGAGGGGGTGGAACAGTAAGAACATAGCAGCAAAACTCTTGATATACGGTCATGTGAAGCCTTCGTACCACCCTCGCAAAGATGGAACATTAGGTTACACGCCTACCAGAAGGAAAACCATTCTTTGGCTACTCAGCTTCACGATTAGTCTGATTTGGCTTTTCCCAGTAATGTTTAGGTGCTTGTCCTTGGTAGCGAAACTTATTCTTCGTCCAACCCAAACGAGTTAGGCACTTATTCAGCCATACATCGTGTCTACGATATTCAGACGGTTCTACGTCTAGGTGTTGATAGATTTCTGTCGTAGATACAGGTGCTATACGGCTTTGAAGAAATTCTTCTACCATCTCATCCCAAGTTCCTTCTACCTCATACTTTTTATTCAACTCATTGGACAAGACCTGCATAGCATCAGTTAAGTACGATGAGCATCCCTCTTCATACAAGTGCATTGCCTCAGCCCAGAACTGGTCGCGCAGCTCTTTTACTAAATCGATGTCAATCTTCTTCTTGACTGCAATCACCCAATATCGTCTATTGCCGTGTTCGTCTACCAAGAATCGCTGAGGATTGACTGTACCACATAGCACGAATCTACGCGGCATTTCCTCTGTGACTCGCCCGTAAGGATGGCGAAATGAATCGTACCTAGCATCCATGAAATTCCTCATGGTTCCGGTTTCATGCCTGGTTACGGCTACTTCAATCTCATCGAGTTGGACAATCCAGTGTCGATGCATTGAGATTATTGCGTCCTTATCCTTTAAATCCCGACTCTCTTTATGGAACAACGGCTTACCTGCTGCATCAAAACCAGCTAACTCTACGAAGAAGCTAGTTTTGAGTAGTCCCTGCGCACCCTGAAGAATCAAAGCTGTATCAAACTGACATCCAGGTTCGTGTACTCTCTTGACTGCCCCTACAGCCCAGCGTTTGAGGTATTCAATCTCTAGAGGATGGTCAACGCCTAAGATTTTCCTAGCCACTCTCTCTATTACACCATTAGTCTCTGGATGAAGCTTCTTGACTTCATTCAGGTATATCTTGGGGTAATTGTATTCGTGGTGCTTAGCATGGATGTACGCAGCATCTAGAACCCTGTACTTGGTTAAATCTTTGTCCAGTAGCTTGCAACACTCTCTCTCTAGTTTCTGTTCTAGAAGAGGCTTGCCTTCGTAGTAGGATACCTGCTTGATTATGTCGTACTGCAATTTATCGCCAAAGTGGTCGTCAAACAATGATTCTAATCGCCTCGTTTCAATTAATCTATCATCCTGCCATGCTGGGCGTTCTTGCTTCACAGTAGACACCTTATGTTTCTTCTGTTCAGTTTTCCGCAGGATAACCTTAACTTTCTTCCTAAGACAACTGCTCATTGGCTTGTCGATTATCTTCCGTTTCTCTAGATTGCTGATAACCGCTAGTGTCTCAAACTCCGTCCAATTGTTAGCAGCTAGCTTAATCAAATACTCCACTAGTTTCGGGCTGGCTTGGATGTTGAGTTCATCTATTATCTGCCGTAAAAAGTCATCCGGCTTGAGTGCTGATTCTATTAGTTGCTTGAAATCATCTGCCGTATAACCAGCTTTGAAGTATTCTTCTATCCCTGCTTTAGGTTCTCCTTTGATGCGCGGGATGAGTTGAATCTTGCATTTACCGTGTTTGCCAGCATGGTAAAGGTTGCCAATCACGCTAGGATTATCTCTTCCATCAGCATCAAATAAGATTGTGTACCCGTGTCCCTCTGGTAATGCTTTTCTGAAATGGGATACCCCAGCCAAAGCCCCTATAGAAATACCACCGCGACATCTTCCTACTAAAGCATCTAGCATTCCTTCTGTAATCGCTTTGCAATCAGGTGGAATGTACGCTTGAGATTGGACACCACTAGGGGATAGATACTTGAGTCTTTTTCCGTTTCGATAAAACTCCTTCTTGGGTTTAATCTGAGCAAACTCCTGCCGCTTCCGTATGGGTTCTGCTTTACTAAACCGCATCACCAACACGTCTTCAACTAACTCGCTGCCGATAATATGTGGGAAATGAGGAAGTTTATTGCGGTAATTAATCGTAAAGCTGTACAGGGTTCCGTCTTTGATGCGCTCGATTATAAATTCTGGCGTTAGTCCTCGTTTAATGCAGTCGTCCCAATCGTGTTGATACAGTCCAACTTTCATTGAGACTTGTGCTGGAGTTATTATAAAATCCGCTATACCTTGCTCTACAACAGAATTGTTACGATTTGGTAATGATTCCTGAAATCCGCTCTCTGAATGGTTTATCATAGTTTGAGACCTTAGTTTTTGACTTAGTTTGAGACCTTAGTTGAGACTTTGGTTTGTGATTAAATACGTTTGACGGACGTATTTTTTGTTAGGAAGACGCAGTAAAAATCACTACTGAAGGGAGGGAGTGTTTGCAGCACCCCTCTCTTTTGCTTTAGGGGCTAGTTGGTTTTTCTATTTCTCCCATCAGTAACTCCAAAGCCTTTTCGCCATACCAGAAATCCCAACCCCTTACCATCGGTGGTAGAGCCATTTGCGCTTCATGGCAAATCCTTTCCCTCCACTCTATCTCCGCCTTATCAGCTTCAATATCGTCACCAAAAGGACGTTTCAGGTACTTCTTAGCCCTGTACATCCAATTGGCTACTTCTCTCACCGCATTTTCTTCGTCTGTCACCGGACAATACTCGAATTTGTCTTGTAGGTGTTTCGGTAATAATGCTCGTTGCTGTTCTAGTACATTCATTGCTATAATCGAACTCCTTAAAAGTTTTTTACGTACGAGGCAAGAGCTGATAACTCCTGCCTTTTTTGCTATGCAGACTTCTGACTCGATTTGCTTAAACTAAACTCTTTACGTAGCACTTCCGCTAACACGAAAGAAAAACTACGATTATCTTCAGCAGCTTTTTTATTCACTGCTACAATCACTTCATCTGGCAAATACACACTTTTTGCAGCCATTTCTTGTATTCCTTTTCTGAATTATGCCTCTTGTGCATATATTTGTAATATAACATACTTCGGTGCGAATTTACATGAAAACAGTACGAGACTCTACGTAAAACATATCTATAACACATGAAAATACATGAGGAGTTGTTAGTTTTTTAGTACAAGTTTGGAAGTTTAATTGAATTTATTGGTATAGCTCTGGAATTTGTGGGGCGCTAAGCAATCCTGCATAGTGTTGGTACATCACTTGAGTTGAGTGACCTGATAATGCTGAGACTTCAATAGGAGCCATACCGCTCTGGAGGCAATGGGTCACAAATGTTGCGCGTGCTTTGGAGGCAGGACGGTAGGGTATATCTAACGTCTGTAGAGTTGGTTTCCATACCCGAAGCCGGAAGTTGGTTAACATGACAGGTCTGCCCTTTTCTGTGGTAAACAGCGGGTCTTCAGGTCTAGCGCCAATTGACTTCATCCCCAGCAGCAAATTACGTAGACTTGGGCTGAGGGTGATGATACGCGCTTGGTTTGTTTTTGTAGGTTTTCGCCCATCCAATGCTGTCACCGCCTCACCAACCCAAATCGTCGAGCAGTCATCGCTGACGTGTTTCCACTGCAATCCAATCGCTTCACCGAGCCTGCAACCAGTACCAAACAAAAATAGGACAAATCCCCAATAGTGAGGAAATGTCCGTTGAATCTCGCTCAAAATAGCCTGCACCTCTGTTTGTGTGAAAACCTTAGCCCTCATCTTGGGTGGTAGCTTCACCGCTTTTACAGCCGCTTTCCAAGAGTTATTTGGTAGTTCTGCCCAATCCCAACAAGCGGCTAATAGAATTAGTCTTTGCTTCAAAGATATTGCCGCGTACTTACTTTTTATTGAGCTAACAAATAGCGCGACATCATGCGGGGTCAGAGCTGAGGCTGGAAGCTTCCCTATGTCGCTGCGCTTGATGTGTTTGAGCAGTGCTGAGTACCTTTGCAGGCTAGCTTTATACAAAATTTCTTGCTTGTAGGCTAGAAAGCTTTCAAACAAGTCCTCTACTGTCTTCGGCGGTGTTTTGCTGGGTGGTGGCACGTCTACCCTACTTACACCGACTGCGCTGGATTTGTATTTCCTGAAGGTAGGGTCAAAGCCGCCTGCTAGCAAATCCAACTCTACCTGCTTGGCTATTACCTGCGCCTCTTTCCTACCCTCATCACAATCTATCAAACCTGGATGAAATGTGTGCTGCTTGCCTCCATGCCTGAATCTAAGCCTCAAGCTAAAGCCAGCGACTTCAACGTGTACCTGCGTAACCTTCCTTCTCCTTCCCACTTGAGTACGCTCCAACTGAGTATGAGTGAGAGGATATTGGTGTCAAAGTCCTGCTGTGTTTAGCCTCTAGCGGCTTCAACCAAGCGGAGTTATTAGCGCGGAGTTTTTGTCAGATGACGGGGCTAAAATTGCGATCGCAGGGATTGGAGCGCACGCGCCAAACTGTACGCCAGTTTGAATTACCTGCAAACGAGCGAGAGCAAAATTTAGTTGGAGCCTTTCACCTCGGGTCGGATTTTCGTCACCGTCGCCCTGTACGTCCAGTTTTGATCTTAGACGATATCTATACAACTGGCGCAACAGTTCGCTCAGCCGCTCAGACTTTGCGTCAAGAGGGGATTCAAGTTTTTGGAGTCGGGGCGATCGCTGCTACCTTGAAAGGAAAGGGCTAAAAATCACAAATCTTATTTGCCCAAAACTTTAACTATACCAATACCACCAAAGTAGAGCGCCAGCACCGCACCCGCGAGCAGAGATTGAGTTATCGGATCGGTAGAGGGTGTTAATACTGCTCCCAAGACTACCGCACCTAGCAAGACAAAGCGCCATCCCGACAGCATTTTGGCAGAAGATACAATACCCAATATACCGAGTAAGGCTTGGATAATGGGAATCTGAAACGCTAAACCGATGCTGAACATGAACAGCAAGACAAATTCAAAGTAGCGATCGATCGACCATAGTTGTTCTACTACATCTGCTCCGTAGCTGATAAAGAAATTTAATGCAGCTGGAATCAGTACCAGGTAAGCAAAGGCTAATCCGGCTCCAAACAGCACGGTAGAACCTAAAACGATTGGTGCAATTAAGCGGCGTTCGCGGCGTGTCAATCCTGGTAAAACAAACTGGACGATCTGGTAGAGGATGAATGGACTGGCTACAAGTAAACCGCTGTAGCCTGCGACTTTGATCGAAACAAAAAAGTATTCGCCTGGAGCCAGTTGTAGAAACTTAACTCCCTGTGCTGGCACTTCTAATAATCTAACAATCGGTTTGACGGCTATGAAACAGCCAATAACCCCTACGACTACAGCAATTAGGGCATAGAAAATCCGCTGCCGCAACTCCTCTAGATGCTCGAACAGGGACATTTCCACTTCGTCAGGCAGTTCGTTCAGATAAGAATCTTGCTCTTGAACCGCTGGCTCGATGTCATTATTTACATCTGCCTGAGATGCAGTGTCAACTTCAGAGGGTGGTGTCATTACTCAAGCCATTTCCATATCTGATGAATATTGTATCTGTAATGAAGGGAGCAGGGAGTAGGGAGATCTAGCTTTTGCCTCCTCTTTATCTTGCCTCATCGAAAAATTGTCCTGTTGTCACTGGCTGGTGACTACGATATCTTGTCACTAGTGAGTTAAGAAGATTTTGGTCGCGCAAAGACGCAGAGGCGCAAAGAATAAAAGAAATGAAGAAGATTTGTTTAGATTTAGAGATTTACACCTATCAGATCGATTTTGTCGGTCATGTGAATAATTCTGTTTATCAGCAGTGGATGGAAATTGGAAGGACTAAGTTGTTAGAAGCGGTAGGAATGCCAATTCACGCGATCGCAGAACGCGGTTTTGTGCCTATATTGGTTCAAACAAATATTACTTACAAAAATCCTCTCTATTTAGGCGATCGCGTGCGCTTAGAGTTATGGCTTTCCGAACTCAGAGCTGCATCTGCCATACTAGATTTTCGCTTTTTTAATGGTGATAATACGTTGATAGCCGAAGCACAGCAAAAAGGACTATTCATCGATCGAGAAACTAAGCGTCCGCGTCGATTGCCAACGAAGGAACGAGAATTATTTAATGCTTATGTAATTTCTGAATTTAGCGCTAATTCCAATCGAGAAACAGCAAAAGTGTAGCTTTATTTATCTTCTGGTGAAACCTTGGCTTCTGCACTAGTTTGAGTTAAGTTGCCAGCACTGTCTCTAGCGGTATAAGTAATCGTATAAATTCTCGGTTGTCCGTTTTTAGATTTTGCTCTTAGAAAAACCCGTCCATCTGAATTAATTTCAATATCTTCTGAGGTTAAGCGATCGCCTAGAGCAAATTTATCCTCGAACCTATTTTCACTCCAACAGTAATTTCACCAGATTACCATCTGGTGTGCGATCGCAATCGCCGTACAATAGATAAGGCTAATGTTTTGCTAAACTGCGTAAACATTTACATCTATTATCAAATATTTTGAAAAGTTAAATTTAATATTTAAATTCGGCAAGTCCTCCTTTTTAAGGAGGATTTAGGAGGATCTAATTACTTGCTACATCAATTGACATCGACGGATGCACGTCAGAATATTTAGCAACTAATCGAGAAACTTGTGGGTTGTATAATCGCAGATAATTCCAATAATTCCCGAATACTTGACGCACGTATCCCTGCGTTTCTCCAAAAGGAATTGATTCCACAAATTCATCGGGATCTTGAGTATTGAAACGCTTTAACCATTTTTCTACGTTGCTCCAACCAGCATTGTAACTCGCGATCGCCAACAATGAATAATTATCAAACCGATTGTGGGTGTAATCCATATACCAGGTTCCTAGTTGGATATTATCCTGGGGATTTTCTAAATCATACTTAGGTACGTTAATCTTTTCTGCTATGTATTGAGCTGTACCAGGCATTACTTGCATTAATCCTACTGCTCCAGCTACAGAACGAATTGTCGGTTCAAAACGTGATTCTTGACGAATTAAAGCCGTGACTAAAAGCGGATTGAGCTGATGTTGTTGCGCCCAAGTTTGAATTAATGGTAAGTAAGGAAAAGGATAACGTGCTTGCCAATAGCCTAGCTGTTTACTCAAATTTTGATATTCTGCTTTTTCTAAAGGAATATCTCTGTCTTCTAAAGTGGAAATTTCATTAATACCAATTAAGTTTTCTCCCTTCGCCAAATACATTAAACCATCGGTAAATTGTTCGGCTACAGTTGGTTTTTCTGGATTGCTGTATTCTACCTGCCATAAAGCTATAGCATCAGCATCTTGCCCTAATTGATAAAGCTCTTTTAAAGCAGGAGAACCAGCAAGCGGAAGGACACGTTGAGGCAATGAAAAATCGGGGTTTATCTGACGTACAGTTGTAAAATCACCAACATCTAAACCCAAAAGTGTAGCCGATCGCCACGCATAATAAGACTGGGGAAACTTACTCAAAACATATTCAAAAGCAGTTTTGGCAGCTTCACTTTTACCTAATTTCTGTGCCCATTTCCCGATCCAAAAAGCCGATCTAGGTGCGAGAATATGTTCGGAATTGCGCTGAGGAATAGCTTCTGCCCATCTCGTTGCGGCTTGATAATCTTTTTTTGCAGCTTTTTCTTGTGCGACTTGCCAGCGATATTCCGCTGCGGCATCTGAATCGCCATATTTATCTAATAATAATTGTCGGACTTTGGCAGCAGATTGCTTACTATTCAGATTGTCGAGTAAATTTGCTTTTGCTACCAATGCTTCCCCTGCTTGTTTGGGAAAACGATTGACAATCCGATCTAAATATGAAATAGCTTCTTTCGGTTTGGATATCCGCGCCAATCGCATCAGCGCCATTCCAGATTCTTCTGCGTTGGGATAAGCAGCTACTAGTTGTTTGTAAACAGAAATAGCTTCTGTTTGTTTGGTACTCAATTGCAATCCTCTGCCCCAGCGATAAACGTTGCGGGGGGTACGAGGCGATTTAGCGTAGGCGACAGCAGCTTTACCATATTCCCGATTCTCCCAGTAAGCTTGGGCGACTGTTTGCCAATGTTGGGGTTTGAGTTGCGCCGCCGACTGACTGACTAAGCGATCTAAAACAGGGACGATCTCCGGCTTCTGGTAGTCATATTGCGCCAAAAGTAACTGCAATCGCGGCTGCTGGGGATTTTCTTGGAGTAGCAAACGGGCAATATCTAAACTGCGGGGATGGCTGGGAAATAGGGCGATCGCTTCTTGCCAATATTGCGGTTCGTTTTTCCCCAGCACGAACAAGGCTTCTGCTGCTACCGGACTTTTAGAATGGCGCTGGAGTAAGTCTTGCCAAGCGGCTTGAGTTCTTACCTTATCTCCCGTCAAAGAATAGGCTTGGGCGCGTTTGAGGGCGATATGAGCCGCTAGTTCGGGATAATCTTTTTCTAAATCTTGCAAAACCGCGATCGCTTTGTCGCCTTGCCGTTGTATGATAAGGTCGCTCGCTATAAGGTAACGGGCGCGGCTGCGCTCGCGAGAGCTAGATTGTTGGGCGATCGCTTGTAATCGTCCTGCTCTCTCGCTGGGAGAAAGAGAAACTAGGGATAAAACTCCTGATTTTGGAATATCTAAGCCGTTTTTTCCTTGCGGTCTCAGCAGAGCAATTCCGTTCTCTCGATAGTTATTGTAGTTAGCAACTATCAGCGGTACACCCAGTAGAGCAATAAATAAGCATACCCCAGCGGCAAAAGCATAAGATCGTCGCTGCAACATAAAGATTAAGTTTAGTTAACCTGAACTTTAGATTAAATCTCTGCCAATCTAGCATTCCCAATTGGCAACTGGCTGCTGCGATCGCTTTTAATTTTTCTGAAAAACAGGGAGTCGGGAGTCGGGAGCAGGAAGTAGGACAAGGGGGAACTCGCTCTTCCCCGCGACCGAAGGGAGTGGGGATTAGGGGGCGAAGGGGGACAAGGAGGACAAGGGAGCAATTCAAAATTCACGCATTCAAAATTCAAAATTCCCCGCACCCTACACCCTACAACGCTAGTTGCTTCAGGGCGCGGAACCCCCCGCACCGCACTGGCTCCCCCACACCCCTTCTTCATGCACTACTTACTACTCGCTCCTGTGTGTCTGCTGTGTGACGTGGAGTTAGAATCAGTGTTGGCATCAATTACAGCTTGACTAAAACCCCAGGTTCTTTTTGGATCGGAACCACATTTAATATATCTGTCTGAGAGCAGTATTTTAGATCTTCGTGACAGTCTAGGCGTAACAACCGCTTACCGTGACTGGCTTGGTGCATTAGCTCTAATAACTTATCTTGCCATTGGGCAAATAGCGCAGTCGCGCAGATGACTTCATCGTTACCCGCTATTTCTTCGATTGGTAAGCTAGTCTTCTCCCATAAACTATGGGCGATCGCCCCCGCACAAACTGTATCCTCTAATGAAAAACTGCCTTCCCAACCCGAACCGACAATCCAGACTGTTTCTGGTTGTTTTTCTAACACGTACTTTACTACTGCTGCCCGATTGATCAAAGCTGCTGCCATTACAGTTGGAGCATTCTCGATTTTTTGTAGGGCGCGAGTCCCATTTGTTGTACTAATAAATAATCGTCTACCTTCAACTTTTTCTGGGGTGCAGTCGAGAGGGGAGTTTCCCATGTCAAAGCCTGCAACTTTTCCCCCGCCTCGTTCTCCTGCCCGCAGTCGTTTTTCTGGCGACCATTTATCGCTGACGTGCATGAGTTGTTCTAGATCGCTAAATACTTGAACGGCTTCGCCACCAGCGGCTAGGACAGTTGCTATAGTAGACGTGGCTCTGAGTACGTCTACGGCGATCGCACAATCTGGGTTGCAGTCTCCAGGTACTAATTCTGGAGTGTGATAGACGTATAGCTTCACGGGGGAGCGCCCTATAATTTTAAATTTAATTCAAACTTCCGCAATCTTACCAAAGATTGTTTAACAATTATCTTTGATTTTGGTGCTTGCTAAGTTTGAATGAGAAAGGCGATCGCGAACGGTTTATGCTGTGCAAGTACTATGTCTAGGTTTTCCTTTCAATTGCAATACGTGGTGTCTTTTGTACTATTCAGAAATTCAAATACTTACGATTATAAATTTCTATAGATCGAGAGAACTTAAGATAGTTCCATGCAGCATGTCTCTAGAAGGATGCCACAGATATTCTTTGAGATTGATTTTTCCGGCTGAGTTGAATTTTATTCCTTCTTGCTCTAGCAACGATTTTTGCAAGTAGTCTGCACCATGTCGCAGAGGTGAATAGGAGATTTCGCCTTTTGCATTAATCACTCGCTGCCAGGGAATATCAGAGTTTTTATCTACGCGATAAAGAGCATAGCCGACTAGACGAGCTTTACCATAGAGATTTGCTAAGTCTGCTATTTGTCCGTAGGTGGCTACTTTTCCTCTAGGAATTTGGCGCACTATGTTGTAGATGGTATTGTAGGTAGACATTTGGCAGTTATCAGTTACCAGTTATCAGGGTGTGGGGTGTGGGGTGTAGTGAGTGGTGAATTTTGAATTTTCTTGCTCCCTCAGCTCTCTTTTTCCCCTGATCTCCAGCCACTAGCCACTAGCCACCAGTCACTGTTTCATCGTGGAAATACGTCAATAATTTGATTCAGGTTCATGGCGTAAAATTCATCGCGGTGTGTTATCCCTGCTAATTCCCACAAAAATACGCCTTTTGCGCCCAATTGAAAAGCCTGTTTTGCCCAGTTTCGATAAATTGGAATTCGTTCTTTTTGTAATACAGTAGCTGGGAGAGGAGAACGATCTGTCTTTGACTGACAGCGACACCAGCCCATTTCTCCTAAATACCAAGGTTTATTACCAAATACAGTAGCACGAGATTTTATCCATTCTTCTCCCATTTTTACGTAACTTTCGGGAGTCTGGGGGCGATCTGGTTGTAGTAAATAATCCCAACCACGGCGATCGCGGAATCGTCTACCACACTCGTTAGGTTTGTTAAATTCTACTGCTTCATGGGTATACATGTGGATGCTTCCCATTGTCAAAGTACTATTTGGCGCAAACAGATTAGTTTTTAGATCGATTCCTTCATAATACTGGCTTTCGTTTTTGAGATAATTTAATTGCAAGTCTATAGGAGAATTTAACCAACCCTCTTCACCTGTAGTAATATTAACTTTTGGCAAACTCCTTTTCACAAAACTAGCTTGACGATTTAACCACTGAGCCACTATTTGATGAGAATATAAATTGTTCTCAATCTTTTGATTCTCCATACTGTAGCGATTCTTACCCCGTGGTTCGTTCATAATATCGAGAATTGCCACTTGAGAATATTTTCGACAAACTTGAAGTACGGGTTGAATGTGAGTTTGAAATAATTTTTCAATTGCTGGGCTTGTATAAAAATCAAGGCTATATTTCAAATAATATTCTTCATCTTTGCGGTTGCAATAAGCGTCAAACCATTCTTCTCGCTCGATTTTGCTTACCCATTCTAAATATCTAAGAATACCACCGTACTCGATCCAATAGTTAGCCAAAACAGGCACGATATAGAATTCCATTTCGGCTAATGACTGCATCATTGCGTCTAAAACATCTAGCACTCGACGATCCATTTGTTGAGCCGTCGTCCACAGCATGGCATCAAAATGAAACGGTCGATTGACTCCCTTTTTTACAGTTTGTCTTTTGTCTGAGGGATAGTTATTACCAGCAAGAAACCGAATTGCATTAATTTTACTGCGATCGCGTAATCTCGCTAATCCCAGTTCGTCTTGCAGGTATTTGCGGATAGTTTGACGTAGATTAGCTTGAGGATTTTCCTTTGCTTTCCGATAGCTTTCTGTCAAAAGATAGAAAGCATTAATTCCATAGAAAGGTTCGGAAGCTGCACTATTAGCAGGTAGTAAATGAGTGGCGATCGCTCCCATCGCTGCATACGATCCAGCTTGAATTAATTGCCTTCTAGTTAGATTCATATGAAAGTTAAAAGTCAAAAGCTAAAAGTTAAAATAAACTGAGTTAGAGTATCGGGTTAACTAGCTTAATTTCATAAGCGATCGCTCCACCAAAATTAATTTAACCGTTTGTTGCATCAATACGATAACGTTTTGACTTTTGACTTTCAACTTTTGACTTTCTTCACGGTGATTTTGGTTCTGTAGGGGGCGCAGGTGTTTCTGATTCTGCCTTTTTCCCAGCTCCGAATGTATACCAAATTTGAGCTTCAAAACTGCCACCAAATTCAGTTAAGTTTTTAAAACCACCTACAGACAAAGTTAAATTGTCATTTGCACCCCAACGCATCTGTCCGCCGATTTTGGAAAAATCTTCGTTATCTGATTCTCGCAAGCGATAAATCCCGTAAAATTGGGTTGCGAGGGCGAACCGACGCAATATATCGACGCTGAGTTCTCCAGTGAGACGCAACTCATCGCTAGACGAGCCAAAATAATCGCGATAGCCGACTTCTACAGTTCCATAACCAAAACGCTGTTTGCCAACTTGAAAGCCTCGGCTGACGGGTAAACTCACTTCTAAGCCAACATCTTGATTCCCCGCCCCGGAAGGATCGTCGTCAGCATCGTAACCTAAAGGCACGATGATATTAGCTTGTAAGGCTGTTGCCCAGTAGGGATCGCGGTTGAAGCGCCAGCGAATACCAGTTTCTTGAGGTGCAAAGCCTGAATTTTCATCTCCGCCTCTGTCGTCATTTTTCGACCAAGCAAAGGGTGATTTGAAAATAAAGGTCAAATTGTCTTGTAAACCATGTTCTAGATAAAACTGAATTTCTTGTTTGTGAAAAGTGTCGGTATCGAAATTGCTATAGCTGAGGGAAGTGAAGTTGAAGTTTTTTGGTTGAGTAAATCCCCCTGCTAAACTTGGCAATGATTCTGCGATCGCGCATACTCCGCTGAGTAACACTGTAGCGATCGCTCCTTTGAGGTGCTTTACCCTAAAGCCCATTCTCCCTCCTGTATGACTCCTTTAAAAGTCTTTGCGGCATCTAGGGCATTATAGGGATTATTCTTGTACAAACCGTAGTGCATTAAAGAAAACTTATCTAGTCCCATGTCAGAAACTGTTTTTACCCAACTCGGTTGTGCCATGATCGCAAAGTCTCGCGTCACCGTATCGGCACGACCCCCATTGGGATGAAATTCTTTAATTGAAGGCTCGTAGTGCGACACCATCAAGGATTTGCGGTATTTGGAAAAAATTTCGCAACACTGGCGAATTTGTTCGGGGTTGCCTGGGTCTGGACGCTGAATTTCTGGGTTAAATTCCCCTGCTGGTCTGGGTCGCATCGATTGAAAAGCAACACCATCCATTTGCTGCATCATCTGGGCAAAAGGGGGAATCATGCTTCTACCGCTACCCTTGTTAGGAAAATCAAACGTCACAATCCATCCACCCCAACTGGGAGCTACCCACGCACTAGGCAACTGACGCTTAATAATTGCCCTCGCCTGCAAAAGATTTTGCATCAGTTTTTGGTAGTATTTTTCGGTTTGGGCGTTATACGTATCTGCGGGTACGCGCCAGTAGGAAAATTCAGTTGCTAGCGTCCAGTAGGTTTGTCTGCCTTTAGGATTGGCTTTACGAATGTATCCAGCTAATTCTTCCAAGTCTTCTAAGTATTGCTGGGAGATGTGATAGTCTCCCGTAGGTAGTTTAGTATCATCTTCCCAGGTAATGACTTGCAAGCTGTAACCAGCAGAAAACCAAGCTGATAGCAACCCTTGACGATGCCAAATTCGCCAGAAACTCAAATCGCCTTGTTTCCCATTAACACAGTTGAGCCACCCAGTGAGAAAATCGGGCGACCAAGCTTGAACTAATTCTCGCACGGCGGGGTTTGCTTTAATCTCTCCTATGAGTTGAGCCGGATCTGCTCCAACACCAAGATGCCAACGGGTAGCGTTGCCTGCTTGCAATACTGGCTCTTTGCCAGCAAAACGGCGATCGCAAAATGTTAGCAGCATCGAAGTGGCAAACAAACCTTGCAAATATTGACGACGAGAATAGCGGTTCATGGTGGGCTAAGGCGTTGCAGAAGCTTATAGTGTGGGTTGCCAAATACCTCCTGAAAATCTTGCAGTGTGCTTTCAGTTAGTTGAGGCCAATAAGATAAAATCCGGTCTTGCTCGCTACCGCGAGTCTGCACCCCTGGAATCAAAATATAATCTGTCAGCAAATCTGGTTGTTGTAAAGCCAAGAAAAACTCGTTTTGATAGGGCAATATAAAGTAGCTAGCATCATTGAGCATGTAAATCACTGGAAAGTTAACTGCATCGTCAAGCAATACTTTTTGACCTGGTAAAAGTTTTTTGTACAACACCTCAGCAATTTGTCTTTGTGCCTGTTTTTGTTGCAGCCATTGTTGTACTGGAATTGTAGTCAAATGTTCTTGACGAGAGATCTGTCGCCAGAAAATAGCTTCTTCTGGTATGACCCGATCTTGTTGTAAGAAAGACGCACCGATCGCCAAATTGGCGACTAAAGCTGCTGTCAGCAAGGAACGCTGCCAGAGTTGAGTTGGAGTTTGGATTTGGACGATCGCTGGTAGAATTCCTAAGAAAACTCCAAAGCGGCTGACCTCTGCCATAAAGGCTCCCTGAAAAAATCCAGCTACTAAAAGCATGACTGGCAATAGCAAAATTGCTGTAAATAACAGCTTTTGTTTCGATTTCCAGATCGTCCAACCCGCGATCGCTAAATATACAGGCACGACTTGTACTAGCCAAGCGAAGCTCTGCCACCAACTATTCAAAAAATCCTCTTGTTGCAAGAAGATTTTAGTTTCTGCTAATCTCATCCCGCTGTAATGGCTGTTGAGAAAATAGTAGGCATCTCCAGTAAACATCCAGTTCATATACAACCACGTCGCAATCAGGACGAGGCTCATGAATAGGGTGACTAAGATTGCCGTTACTTTAAAATCCCAAGCTTCGGTAGGAAATAACAGCAGAACGATTAAGGCGACTGCGGGTAAAATTAGCCACGCTTCGTAACGCAGTAGCATTAGGGGCGCTAATCCCAGTCCTAATAGAACTAAGAGTAAGGTAGTCGGTAGCGATGGTATTTCTTGCCCTTTCGCCAACATCCATAGCACTGCCATCAGCAGCATCAAGAAAATCGTCACGGCAACCCAAACTGGACTTCGCAGTAGCATTAAGCTAAAAGCGGGGTTCAAGACAATTAAGACAGTCCAAACGCTACGCCAAATCGCAGGAACGGCAATATTGCCCATCTGCCAGACAATTAACCCGACTGCGATCGCCCCTAGCAAGGCTTGCAAGGTAATCGCCGAGCCAACAATCAACGTGGAATAGACCAGTAACGGCGGAAAAATGGACACGATCGCCCGATATCGGGGTTCAGCTCCATTGAGGGCTTGCAGTGCTTTTGCTCCCAGAAACTCTGTGTCGTAGTTAGAAAAGCCACTCATATCTAGCCAAGCCAAAATCAGACCCAGCCCGATCAGAGCAATTGCCCCTGCACTTAGCCCTTTCAAAAGATTAGGCATGTCGGAATTGACCAAAGATAGTTCATTTATTTACGTTAATCGGTCGCGGCTATCTCGCGTCCAATTCATTTGACCGTGCTAATGAAACTATTGGTTCTTGTTGCAACTCGTGCAGCAAGCGCAGAGCAAGGAGATACAATCGGAGCGGGCTTCTACTTACCTTGAATTCCCAGAGATCGGATTGGAAATTCTGATGGCAAGACTCAGACCTTCCCTTCTCATGATTCCTCTGTTCGTGCAGGAGGCAGCAGGATCGATCCATCTGCTATTGACTTGCCACCTACTTTTTTCTCGATATACTCGATCTAACTGTTGCCATTTGCTCCAGCCTGCATGTATTAAGTAGTTATGTTTTTTCATATGCTGCACGTTCATGCATATACTCTACGTATATATGGACTCAGGCAAAGCTCCTAACTAGAAATGTGACATAATTTATTGCCCATATCTTTGAGTCACTGTTTTTATTTATACCATACCTTGAGTAGTTATTTATACTCTATCGAGCGAATATTTGTAGCTCGATCTAGGCTAAAGGTGAAGCGGTCGCTCGGTCTTAAAACTGGAAAACTGGAAACAAAATCGGAACTATAATTGTCAGTGATGTTTTTACAATCAACCAATTAAAAGTTACATAGCAATCTACCTTGTTATCTCAATCTATGTTGCCTGTTAGATTTTGACAACCAGGAGTCAGGAGTCAGAAGAATTAATTGAAGACTTTGTTAGACAAACCCACAGATAGACAAACCCAGATTTATGCAGACCCATAGCCTACGCTCAGACTATTATGCGTACCCTATCGTACAGAGCCAAGGAAGGCGATCGCTCGGTCGAGGCAAACGCAGTGAGATTGTTATATTTGGGTAGTTGCTTTGACTGCCTATTTATTATTTAATAGCTGAATTGCTTGTTAATCTGTTGCAGACCCATATTATAAGCCACTTGTCCAACTTATTAGAATTATTTTTATATAACTTTATGTCGATTGAGACAAGCCATTATGAGTAGTGTTTCTTAGCTGGTAAAACATACAAAAAATCAACAGGCGATCGTGCCAACCGATCGAAAATTAGCGAAGATTAAAAATTTTGTGAGAGATTGTGCGACCGATAGGAGAAAAGTCTTGAATAGGAAAAATAGCCGCACTGCGATCGAATTAGGGCTAAGCGCGATCGCGCCTTTGTGCTTGTGTTTGGGAGTTACTCCTACCGTGCTAGCTCAATCAGCAGAAGTCATTTCCCTAAAAACGCTCGGTTATAATCGTTCCATCGTCCTGAGCGGAGTCAATCCAGCAGTTGAAATCAGCGTTCCCGCGCCTAGAGGTGGACTTGACCCTAGTAAGAGTTTCATGGAGCTAAAGCTGGAACCCTCATCGGTACTCAACGAGAATTCTTCCGTGCGGTTGCTCGTCTATGGCGAGCCGATGAAAGTTATTTCTGTCAAATCGCTGCTAGCAAATCCGGTTGTCAAGCTACCTATACCACCTCTGCCTGCCGGAGAATCGTATATTAATGTATCGATCCAGCCCTATTTATTCATCACTAACGATACCCGCCGAGATATACCTACAGGTAATCTATTTTTAAAAGTCAATAAAGATAGTTTTTTCCAAATTACGCCACAGTATACCGATAATAGTATTGATGGCTTCTTCAAGTCTTTCTACAAGCAAATCGATCTCGTCGTTCCCAACCAGCTGAATCGCGATCGCGCCGAAGTTGCCTTGTGGCTGTACAGCGTTTTAGCCTACCAGTTTCGCGAATATCAAATTCCGATCCTCTGGCGTTGGGGTACAGCTCCCGCTACGCCTGGTTCAGCGCAAGTTGTGCTACACAACGACCCGAACGGTCCTGATGTGGAGCGACGGGGAACTGTATTGCGGGTGCGGGCAAATCCCAGAGCCGTACAGTCTCTAGCCGCAGATTTCTATCAGCCAGCTTTAGTAGGGCGGGGTTTAACGCTAGAGAGCGTCGATACCTTTAGACCGAGAGCCAATATCCAAAGCCGTTCGTTTCAAGAACTTGGCGTTCGCAACAGCGTCATCCGCATGTCTGCGGGAACGCAATCAATGCCCTTGCAATTCGATTTAGCTCAACTGGGGGGAAGACCGCAAAATTTAGATCTCGCCTTGAATGCCACTTTTACCCCTACCTACGGACAGCAGGGAGAGCGCCTCACCGCGCAAGTTTACCTTAACAATACCTTAATCCAGTCTTACAATCTTCAAGATAAGACCGTTCTAAAAACAACCCTGGCTTTGCCGACTAACCTACTACAGCGGACGAATAATCTAGAGGTGATGTTTGCCTACGCTCCCAACGAAGGCGGTGGAGCAAACAAACCCACGGGTGAAGTGATCGTTCAACTCGATCGGGAGTCGTTTTTGAGTTGGAGCGGCTACCAAGGTCCGACAGGGACTTTAAGCGATTTACCCCATGTGTTTTTGCAACCGGGACAGTTAGTTATCGATACTTCTAGACCCTCATTACTAGCCGCAACAGCTTATCTATTAGGAGCGATTAGTCGCTTGGGGCAGCAACCCGTGTTTCCTCAACTGGTAGATGCGGCATCTGTTCGAGATTGGTCGAATTTACCCAAAGATCAACTCGACAGACCCCCAACGTGGAGACTCATGGCGATCGCGCCTCAAACTCACGCTCTCCCAGCACCAGTACGGCTGAATGAAGGCACGTTTGAAATTTTCAACCCCGTCAATCAAAAGCTGTTACTGCAAGCTCAACCTACAGATCCGTTTGGAATTCTCCAATATTTTAACTATCAAAATACACCTACCCTGTGGTTGAGTTGGTGGGGGCTAGAGCCAGCGATGGCAGAACAGTTAGGACAAGCTTTGGGCGACCCGCGCACTTTGTTAGCCAGCCAGTTAGATGGTAACGTCGTCACCGCCACCGACTCGCGACGAGTCCAAATTTGGGATTTGGGCGATCGCACTCTGCAAGTTAACTACCCAGGGGCGAGAAGCTGGCAAATCTTCTGGCAGCGTTACGTCAACCCTTTAATTGTAGTCGGTTTGATCTTGGGGGGATTCGTTGCTTGGCGAATTTATCAGCGCGTCGGGCGATCGCCTGGTGCTACAGCTACAGCCGCTAATCCAGTTGAAAAAGCTAAAAAACTATGAGGGATTTTCAACCCCAAATTGAGGCTAAACTTCTAGAGTCGGGTTGTCTGACCTCGGAACAATTACAAAAGGCGATCGATTTACAAGCAAAAATTTCTTGTTCTTTAGGTAAAGCCTTATGGAGCTTGAATTTTCTGACACAGGCAGAGTTTTTGCACCTGATCGGCACTATTAGCGGACACATCTTACTCACAGATTGGTTAGTCGTCTCTGGCAGCGTCCTCGACTTTAGCATTGCCAAAACTTTTGAGCCAGCGTACTTGCGGGAGTTAGGTTTTTTTCCCTGCGCTTGGCAAGACAGCAATACCCTAGTGGTAGCCGTAGAAGAACCGAATAATATTGCGATTAGGCAAGCGATCCGCAGCCATTGGTCGCAGGTCAAAATTTACGAAGTTCTCGCTACCGAAAACCAAATTTTCAGCTTGGTATTTGAGGAAAACCTGGCTGCGGAACTACTCGACAAGGGTAGATTGACGGTAGCACAATGGCAGGAAGCCCAAGCGATTCAACAGCGTACCGGATCGCCATTGGGAGAAATTCTGCCGCGCTTGAATTATTTGCGACCGATTGACTATGTAGAAGTCCTTTCTCTGCTAACAGGTTTGAGCATTTTTTCTCGCTTAGCCGGGGCGGGAATTAGGCAAATCGACTTAAAACTCATGCACCGCTTTGACCCGCAAGTGATGATGGGCGATCGCTTCATCCCCTTGGCTTGGGTTAAACCGCACGCCCTCATGGTTTTGGTGCATGACCCCTTCGATTTAGTTGTAGAAGCTGCGATCTACGCTCAATTTCCTGGGGTGGAACTGGTTAAAGTGTTGGGGACAGAGAATGACATTACGCGAATGCTCGATACCTGTTATCGTCAAGAATTCAGCCGCCGTGCCATTTACCAACTCATGGCGCGATCGCCAAAAGACTCTGCGGCAAGGGTTTTTACCCCCGCTCAAATTGCTGTTGGCTATATTTTATTTGCCATAGTTTTATGGGGTTTGGCATTTGACTGGTGGCATACGCTAGCATTTTTAATCGCCGCCTTGAATATTTTCTTTGGCGGTGCGGTGATGTTCAAATTGATTTTGAGTTTAATTGGAGCCGCCGATCGCACTCACCAAATTACTAAAGTAGAAGTGAATTCGATCGACGAGCAAACTTTGCCCACATACACTGTTTTAGTCCCAGTTTATAACGAACCAGAGGTGACACCAATTTTAATTGATGCCCTCAGTAAACTCGACTATCCGCACGAAAAGCTCGATGTTCTACTCTTGTTAGAAGAAAAGGATTTAGCCACAATTAACGCCGCCCAAGCTGCTAATCCGCCACGCTATATTCGTTTTATTTACATTCCCGATAGCCATCCAAAAACCAAGCCGAAAGCTTGTAACTACGGTCTTTCCTTCGCCAGAGGAGAATATTTAACTATTTACGATGCTGAAGATATTCCCGATCCCGACCAACTCAAAAAAGCAATTTATGCCTTTAGAAATGGCTCGCCGGATTTAGTTTGCGTCCAAGCTGCGCTCAATTACTATAACCGCGATGAAAATTTTTTGACGCGGATGTTTACCTTAGAATATTCCTATTGGTTTGACTATCTATTACCAGGATTAGAAACTTTAGGGCTACCGATCCCCCTGGGAGGAACGAGCAATCATTTTCGTACCGATCGCCTGCGAGAATTAGGTGGTTGGGACCCTTTTAACGTCACCGAAGATGCAGATCTCGGAATTCGTGCCAGCAAGCGGGGATATACGGTAGGGGTGATTAACTCCACGACTTATGAGGAAGCCAACTGCGAATTTAAAAACTGGGTTCGGCAGCGATCGCGCTGGATTAAAGGCTACATGCAAACATGGTTAGTCCACAATCGCGCCCCCCTTAAATCGCTACGGAAACTAGGCTTAAAAAGCTGGCTTGCCTACCAATTTTTAATTGGAGGCACGGTGCTGATTTTTCTAATTAGTCCGATCTTGTGGGTATTGTTGATTTACTGGCTTGCCACCCGTGCTTATTGGTTAGAAAATTTAATTCCTGGGTGGGTTTTATATATTTCTTTATTTAATCTTAGTATTAGCAATGCTTTAGGTATATATTTGAATATGATTGCAGTATTTAGGCGACGCTACTATAAACTTTTATTGTATGCGTTGCTCAATCCTTTATATTGGCAGTTCCATTCCATAGCCGCTTATCTGGCTTTATGGCAATTGTTCGCCAAACCTTATTATTGGGAAAAAACTATTCATGGACTTAGTAAATTTACCAAAACATATTTACAATTCTCCGAGTAATCGGCTCGCCCAATCTTTGCCAAAATTAGAGGAAGGCGATCGCGCTAGCTGACTATGATAAAACATAAAAAGGTTAATAAAATTGGTTTAAATAAGGTTTGGAAATCGGGAGTTGGAAGTCGGGAGTCGGGAGTCGAAAATAATTTTTCCGCCTCAGCCTCCTCAACTCTCTTCTCCGCATTGTCTCCTTATCGTCCCCTCTTGACGGGGATAATTGGATCTTTGCTAACAATACTTTCAGGTTGTGCTTTCCAGTCGCCTGAAGTCGTTATCAACAATACAAAAACAGTAGAAGACATCACTCAAACTGCTACGTCAACCACTGCTGCGATCCCCAGAACGGTAAAGACAACTCCAGTAGATAGGCAAGTACTCCAACAGCTAGAAGGGCGACTTTACCAACAGTTGCAAGTGCTGATGGCAAAAGCACAAGGAGCAAGACCTGATGGCTATGTCTATACAGTAGACTTGAGCCAAATCCTCTACTATGCAGCTGGAAAAAAAGACTCTAGACTGTATCTTCCCTTGCGGGATTTTGCAACTCGTAACTTGATAATCGATAAAAAATCAGACCCTTACACGAAAGGATTTGTGCTTTGGCGTTATCGCGATGGTGCGCCTGCTGATGCATCGGGAACGACAGAAGCTTTACGCCTGGCAGAAAGTTTGTGGCTGGGTAGCCAAACATTAGGAGATGAAACAGATCGCCAACTGGCAATGTCGATTTTGCAAGGATATACCCGTCACGCTCAAATAGACCACGATAAATGGTTAATCCGCAACTATTTTAACTTGCAAACCCGCGCCTTTGCCAATAACTCCTTTCTCGTCGGCTACGACCCAGATTTATTGAAAATTGTCGCTCAAGTGACGGGCGATCGCGAGTTAAAGTCAGTGGCGCAAAAATCTTACGCCACAATTCGCGAAGCAGCAACCCCTTCAGGATTGTTGTATGACATCATTCAACCTGAAGTGTTGACCCTAGTACCAGAACTCAAACAACTAGCGATTTTCTCTCCCAATGATGTCGTGAAGCTAGCGAATACTTGTACTGTAGCAGAGAGAGCCGTGGAGGAAGCGCCAGAAGTCGGACAGCGAGTCATCCGCTTTGCCTTAGCACGAATGCCCAACCTCAATACATATTATTACGGGCGCAACGGAGAACCAGTCATTCCACAAAAAGCGGAAATTCCTACATATGCTTGCTTGGTTAGGTTATCGGCAAAATTGAAGGAAGAAAAAGCCATGTATGCCTTCCTCAATCCCTTTGTTAATCATGTAGAGTTTATGGCACAAAACATCAACCAGTTTAGCCTTTACACCGTAGGTGAAGCGCTATTGGCTCTCCAATCAGTCTCTCAGTTCAATCCACCTGGAAGTCGCGATCGACTCCAAAGTTCGAGCGTTTCTATGAGAGGTAGGGTATAGGGGAAGACAAGGAGGACAAGGGAGACAAGGGGGACAAGGGAGAATTCAAAATTCAAAATTCAAAATTCAAAATTTACACCCCACACCCCTTCTTCACGCACCACTACCAATTACCTATTACCCATTACCAACTACCAATTCCCCACACCCTACACCCTGTTCGCTGATAACTGGTAACTGGTAACTGATAACTGTAAACTGGTGTAAACGATTTGTAGTGTCATTAGGAAAGATCGATCGCCCGTGCGGAAAATAGTTATTGCTGGCAACTGGAAAATGTTCAAGACCCAGGCAGAATCCCAAGAGTTTTTACTGGGATTTTTACCTTACCTGGTGGAAACTCCTCCAGAAAGAGAAGTGGTGTTGTGCGTTCCTTTTACGGACTTAAGCATCATGTCGAAGAATATGCACGGTACGAGAGTACAGCTAGGAGCGCAAAACGTCCATTGGGAAGCGTCAGGGGCTTATACGGGTGAAATCTCTGCTCCCATGCTGCTAGAAGTTGGCGTGCGTTATGTTGTTATTGGACATAGCGAACGACGGCAATTTTTTGGCGAAACTGATGAAACGGTAAATTTACGGCTGAAAGCAGCTCAAAGTTTCGGTCTGACCCCAATTTTATGTGTAGGTGAATCGAAGCAACAACGGGATGCGGGAGAAACTGAATCCCTGATTTCTATGCAATTGCAAAAAGATTTAGTGGATATCGACCAGCACAACTTGATCGTTGCCTACGAACCAATTTGGGCAATTGGTACGGGAGATACTTGTGAAGCCAAGGAAGCCAATCGCGTTATCGGTTTAATTCGCAGTCAGTTGAGTAATCCTGATGTACCGATTCAATACGGTGGTTCTGTGAAACCCAACAACATCGACGAAATTATGGCACAGCCAGAAATTGATGGTGCTTTGGTTGGGGGTGCGAGTTTGGAGCCAGATGGTTTTGCGCGGATCGTCAATTACAAGTAGTGTTGTGCTGTAGGGGCGGTTTCACCAAAAATCTCTGTTTTTAGGCGAAGATTTCAATAAACCCGCCCTTATCCATCGTTCGTGCAAAAAATTATTGGATTAATGTCGCGCAAAGACGAGCCAGCACCGTGCGGAGGTTCCCCCCGTTGAGGTGACTGGCGTAGCAAAGGCGCAAAGATAGGAAGGGTTTCCGTGGTTTGTAGGGGGGATCCTTCTCAAAAATTTTTAAGTGAAAATGGTTGTCCAAAGTTCTTTGGTTATTCGCGATCGCTCTTTTGAGTGGGGCAAGCGTACTTATATTATGGGGGTGCTGAATGTCACGCCTGATAGTTTTAGCGATGGTGGTGAGTTCGATCGCCCTAGCGCGGCTTTGGAGCAAGCGCAGCGTCTCGTAGCAGCGGGTGCAGATATTATTGATATTGGCGGGCAGTCAACTCGTCCAGGGGCGATAGAAGTTTCTGTAGCAGAAGAATTAGAGCGGGTACTATCGGTGGTGCAATTGTTGCGTCCTGCAATTTCCGTGCCGATCTCTGTAGATACGACTAGAGCGGCTGTAGCTAGGGCGGCGATCGCCTCGGGAGCGGATATAGTTAACGATATTTCTGGGGGAGTGTTTGACCCAGAAATGCTGGCTACGGTGGCAAAATTGGGCGTACCAATTGTCCTCATGCATATGCGCGGTACGCCGCAAACAATGCAACAACTGACGGATTACGAGGATTTAATTGGGGAAATCTATCAGTTTCTTGAAAGTCGCGTTGCAAATGCGATCGCTTCTGGGATCGATCCTGCTCGAATTATTATCGATCCTGGGATTGGTTTTGCCAAGAAATACCATCAAAGTATCGAAATTCTGCGTCGTTTGTCAGAATTTCGCGCTCTGAATTGTCCCATATTAGTTGGAGCATCGCGGAAAAGTTTTATCGGTCATATTTTAGAGCAACCCGACCCGAAAGCACGAGTCTGGGGAACGGCAGCAGCTTGTTGCGGGGCGATCGCTAACGGTACAGATATTGTGCGCGTCCACGATGTCAAAGAAATGCATGATGTTTGTCGTGTGGCTGATGCTTTATTTAGGAGTGAGGTGTGAGGAGCGAGGAGCGAGGGAGAAAAGAGGGCTGAGGGAGCATTTACCGTTTATCGCTCTCGACTTCCGGCTTTTGACTTTTGACTTTACGATTTCTCTTTCATTCCCTGCCACAAAGCTTGATACTGCTGAATTGCTTCTGGATCTAGGGGGCGCAAAAATTCGCTCTTGTCCAGAATATTATCATTGGGTACTAGGAGAGGGCGTAGTTCTGCTTGAATGTTGTCGGGATCGATCTGGAGGGGAATCGGTGAATTTGTCCTACCGAAGAGGAGAATTTGTCGAGCAATCTGGGGTTGCCAGCAAAAATCAATCAATTGGTATTCTAAAGCGCGATCGCTGTTTGCCTGTATCGGATTTGCCCAGAGATCTGCCCACAGTGAAGTTCCAGACTGCGGAATTATCGCCGCAATCTGACGGTGGCGTTGCATCACAGGTATGATGTCGTTTGACCAGCCTACAGCTAACCACGTATCTCCCAAAATTAATGGCTGCAAATAAGTATCCGAACTGTAAAGTTTGACCTGCGGCTGGAGGCGATTCAACTGGGCGGTTAAATCTGGGACTTGGCTCGGGTTTTCCGTGTTATACGATTTGCCAAGGTATTTGAGTGTTAAGCCGATAACTTCCCGGGGATGGTTCGGTAGGGAAATGCGATCGCGCAGTTCTTCTCGCCATAAGTCTCCCCAGTCTTGCGGTTTCCAGTTTAAAGACTGGAATTTATCTCGATTGTAAGCAATGACGGTATAACCCCAACGGTAGGGAGCAGCCCAAACATTGCCTTTTGCGTCAAATTGTCCTGCTTGATTACGCCTAACTAATTCTTGCCATCGATTCGGTAACTGCGACCATTGAGATAGTTGTGTCGGATCTAAAGGTTGAATTAGATTTTGCCTAATTGCTGCTGCAAGCCAGTAGTCGCCCACAGTTACTAAGTTGGCAGGGTTGGGATTTTGAGGTTTAAGCCATGAAGGGAGGGGAAGTTGCGATCGCCAATCTTCCTCTATTGGCTTTTGATTGTTTTGCTGCCAAGATTGCAGGCGATCGAATAAGCTACTCAGTTGTTCCACTGAGGCGAATTCTAGACTAGCAGTCTGCTGCATCTTTGTCCGAAATTTCTGCAAAACTTGATTGGGAAGCGAACCTTTGAGTAATTGCACGCGCAGTTTGGCTCGTTCTTGGGTGTTACACCCTGCGAGTAACTGACTGAGTAATAGCGTTCCCGTACCGAATAAAAACGACCTACGATCCATTTCCTTAAGCTGGTTGCTTCCGTTCCACCCCGAAACCAACCAAATCGATAATACTAGGTGGTTCTTCTATATTGGCAGGGCGTTGGTAGGTAATGATGGTACGCAAGCGTAAATCGGGGGTGACAATACGCATCTGATCCACTGCTACAGAACGCTTGTAGTAGGTTGTCATTTCTAGAGTTTGGCGCGTGGATTGGTAAGTGAAACGTCCGGCGATCGCCCCTGCTTCGGAATAGCCTTCATCTCGTAAATAAAAACCCCGAATCGTTTCTGCTGTGGAATCAACTGCGGCGGCTGTTGGTGGAGGAATTTCCTGAATTACCGTATCTGAAGTAACGTAGGTATCGGGTACGAATAAAGCTTGCAGGCTCATTGATAGAGTTTCCCCAGTTTCCGAACGAGTGTTAAAGGCGATCGCAAATCCTGGTAATGAACTATTTGCGTCAACTCTTGCTAGATCGACTTTGATTCCATTTAAGGCAGAAATAGAGAGAATTTGCTGTCTTTGCGCTAATTCTAGGGTAGATACATCATATTCGGTATACGACTTTTCTACCTGCCCTGCTAGTAGATAATGATAAGTTCGTTCAATTTTCCATTTGCCCACGCAAACAGTAAAAAACTCTTGAAAATTTAGCATTTTTTTCTCGGTATGATGCGTGACCTTCTCAATCTCTTCCCTTGGATAGAAGATTTATGCTTGTGACTAAACTATTGCTTCTAAGTTAATACATTGAGTACAGTGAGTGCTGGCTCTAGATGAATTGTGAATTTTTTCTTGGTCGATTATTTGGTCGATTATATAAATCGCTACGCCAACAAAAGCCTGAAATATTGTAGTTTATAAGTAATGTTACTGAGTGGAGCGGTTAAGATCGCGCGATCGCCAATCTAGTTCAAGCGGGCAGGAAGTAGAGGTAGAAGGAAAAAATACCCATCGCTAGCTGTACAGTTACTTTTACCATGCTGCACTAATCTTTCTACCCAGAGAAAACCTCGAACTTTTAGCTTTCTGGAATATTGACAATTTGAGGCTGAAATTGAGAAAAATGTAGCATGACAGCGATCGCCCTCCTTAAATCCTCTTTTATGCTTAAACTAAATACACATTAGCGAGAATAACACTACAAATTAGTATTTATTTTTGTGTAAATATTCTGAGAAAGTTATCGCTTTAAAAGCAATTTTGTCAAAAGTTAAATGATTGATAAGTAGAGTAAACTTTGCCCAATTGTTGCATAGCATATAAGAATCAGTAAAGGCAGGCATAGAGGGTATTCAATGGAACCACTTCAAAAACAAGTCCTGATCTTGAGTAATAAAGTCGATACCCTTTATCAGGTAGTCGATCGACTCAACAGTCAAGTCTCTTCCGCTCTTACAGAGTGTCGTTTAACTCCAGCATCAGCGCCAACAGATGTGATGGGAGAAGCTAATGGACGCTATGGAAATAACAGCTATAGCGCTTCCAAATTAGCTATGGAACACAAAGACGTGCTATTAGATAGCAACGAGTTAGATACCCATCTCCACAGTGGCGAAAAGGAGTTAGCCCCCGAAATTCAAATTCAGCGGCTCACCGCACAATTAACCGCAGCCTACAATCGGATAGCTGCCTTAGAAGAACAATTGCTAGCACGGAGAATTCACTAATTAAGTGAGCAGTGACTTACGACTTAGTAATTCATTCTTGCCATCAATGCTTCGATCGCTTGTAGGAGTTGAGTCTGACTCCAGCCAGCTGTGAGAGAGGAGGCGATCGCGCAACCACCTGCGCCCATACCTTCTTTTACGTAACCTTGCTCGTAAGCGCGAAGTTGAGTATATCTGGAAGTTACAAAACTCAGCTCAGTTGACAAAAGCGTTACAGTATCTATACTGGCAGCGAGTTCAACTGTTTTCCCTGTCGGATCTTCCGCTACCCAGCGAGTAGTTCCTACAACAACAGCTTCAGAATGCCACTTGAGATGATATGCCTTGACTACAGATTGCATTAAGGCATAAACAGCTAGCATTTGCGTACCACCAGCTAAGATAACTCCTTTTGTGCGACTAGCAGCGATCGCCATTCCAGCGACAACAATTTGCATCGGGTCTCCCACCGCTGCTACGAGTACGCCAGGATCTGCTACAGGTATCCGTTCCCACAGTCCAGCACGCTGCAACCCTGCTTGGACTAACTCCCATTTTTGGTTATGGTTGCAAATCGGATGACTGCTGTTTACCTTACCAGCAGCATCAACACCCAAACCAGTTAAGATAGCGAGTGCCGTTGTGGTTCCACCCACGACACACTCGCCAATAATTAGGTAGTCGTGGGAACTTCTACCAAGACGTTCTCCCCAAACTAAACCTTGTTCCAGTAAATGTTTTACCGTTGCTAGTGGCAACGCCTCCCCTTGACTCAAACACTTGGCAGGAGTCCCGCCCAAATCGATTGTCGGTACGGTTGGCGGTTTGGGTAACCCAGCATTAAATAAATAGAGAGGAATATTCAATTTCTCCACAACAGCACGCGAGATCGCCACAGGAGAAGCCCCCGCAGGCAAGGGAGGTAAGGCGTTCTGCGGCTGAGGCTGGGGACCGCGTGCTAAAAATTCAGCATCCGCGATCGCCGTATATTGTCGATCTTCAGGAGTCAGACCAGCTGCCGAGATCCCGGTAATTAAGCCTGTTGCCGTAAATCCCAAAACACAAGCAAACGCGGGAGAACCACCCCGATACCGTTCTATCCACGCTTGCCCCTGTTTTAGTTGGGTGTAAATTCGGATCATTTAACTCCTTACTCATAGTCCATTAAAACCTGTACCCAACGGGGCGGACGGGGAATTGGGTTACCAAGGCGATCGAGGAGTAACCAAGCAACGAGGTGAACGACAAATAAATAAACTAAATTGCTGACTAAAACCAGTGCTAGCGCTAAGACTTGAATCACCAGCATACTCGGTTGTAGCAACAGTCCTAGCTTGTCAAAAATCCACTCTGCCAACTCCGTGACTTCTACAATTAGATAAACCCAGAGATCGCGACCAGACCAAATCGACATTAACCAAAAGCGAAAGAAGAAACCGATCGCGCCTAAAAGAGTTCCTAAAGCAACTGAGACGATCCAGGGCGATCGCCGCCGCCAAGCAGCGCCTAATAATACTCCCATCACCCCATAGGGCATAACATACAGCAAACTGGGAATTGGACCCATCAACACTGCTAGCAGCAACCCAGAAACTCCAGCCGCCATCCATCCCGCCCTCGCACTCCATCGTAAATAGACGATTGCTACAGGGATCGCAAAGAAAATCCGCAGCAGGGGACCGAGGGGAAAATAAAAATTAATGAAATAGATCAAGCTGGCTGTACTCGCAAGAAAAGCTGTTTCCACCATTGCCAGTGGTGGGGCAGATTTCCCAGGCGATCGCTCCGATTGCTGTGAAGTCGTAAGATCGCTAGATGGGTTTTCCTGAAATGAATGGGGATCGCTCATGTACGTGTCTGAAACTTCTTCCAGTCTAATCGGTCGAATTGTAATGGGTTCAGCCTTAAGTGGGTAAAACTCTTAAAGCCTCAATAGGGTTACGGCGATTTTGCCAGAAAAACAGACATCGACATCCGTACCTGGAGCGCGATCGCGTTGGGCATATTCCCCGGCATAATAAAAGCGATCGCCTTCAATCCGATAATTGACTGGGAGCGGTTGAGTTGAAGGTTCGCAAAACACCACTTCTGGATCGGGATCTCCTGGTAGTAAGTGCGGCAAATTTACGTTCCAAAACGTGCCTGGTTCTGGCGGACGATCGAGTAGATCGGCTAAGACTTTCGCCGTCCACCTTACCGCAGTATCCCAATCTACATTGCGTTTGCCTTTGCGGTAGTGGGAAACTGCCACCCCAGGAATTCCTTGAAATGCTGCTTCTCTGACGGCTGCAACAGTTCCTGAAATGTAGACATCAGCCCCCATGTTACCTCCAGCATTGATCCCGGAAAGCACGAATTTGACATCTTGACAGATATATGTTGTAGCTATGCGGGTACAATCGGCTGGAGTTCCGGCGATCGCATACTCGTTTTCGCTGCGACGATGAACGTGGATTGCTTGAGTTGTGGTGACTTGATGTCCGCAGCCAGATAAATGATCTCTGGGTGCAGCGACGATGACTTTGTACCCAGCCACGGCTTTTTGCAATGCCCGAATTCCTGGCGCGTCAATTCCATCGTCGTTAGTTAAAATTAAAGTCATAGCCTAAAGTTATAATTTATACTTATTTTTGCGAATAATAGCCAGCGATCGCCTAGTATAGCTGCATCATAGCTATGTTAGATGAAAGCGATCGCCACGATTTTGAGCAGTAACTAAACTAAAATGCAGGAATGAATGCGATCGCCCCTTGGAGTGCAAAGATTGAAGAAAGGAAAACTTCTGCCAGATGGCTATGCCAGAACAGTACGGATCGATCGCCCAATACTACCACGAACGCACGAAATACGACCCTGAGACGATCGCTGCTAAAGGTCAGGGGTTAGATTGGTCGAAGCAACCGTCGCCATTTAAAGAGTATAAGATCGGTACGGTTTTCGATCTCAAACCATACTTACAAGCAGATGCAGAGGCTTCAGCAGTCATTCCAGGAATTGCTTGGTGGCAGCGATTGTCTCATCTTTTACTATATAGTTACGGGATCACCGCCAAAGTTCCAACGATGATGGGGCAGCCGCTCTATCTCCGCTCTGCTCCCTCTGCTGGGGGGTTATATCCAGCCGAAGTTTATCTAATTTCTCGCGGTACGCCACTCATTCCAGCCGGACTTTACAGCTATAACCCGCTGGCTCATTCTCTCACTCAGTTTTGGGAAAGTGATGTTTGGAGCGACCTGCAAGCAGCCTGTTTTCAACATCCAGCTCTAGAAAGTAGCGAAATTGCACTGATCGCCACAGCTATATTCTACCGCTCGGCTTGGCGCTACCAAGACCGCGCCTATCGTCGCATATTTTTAGATACAGGACACCTGCTAGGTAATATTGAACTGGCTGGTGCTTTGACTAACTTCCGTCCCTACTTAGTTGGTGGATTTATTGATGCATCTGTCAGCCAAATATTATATCTCGACCCAGAACAAGAAGGAGCGATCGCAGTCGTTCCATTAATAGATTTGGCAGTACAACAATTACCTCTCAAATTACCTCTCAGTTGCACAGCCTTACCATCTGCTACCCAAGTTGAGTATCCCGAAGTTCCCGACGGCGAATTACTGGCTTACTGCCATCGAGCAACGCAAATAGACGAAGCACCAGTAGTCAAAAGCCAGGAGCAACAGGAAGTTGCTCATTTAGAAGATAAATATAACTTTCCTTTTTGTTTGAAAGTTTCAACTAGAACTAACCCGATAGATTGGGGAATAAATTTAGTCGGGTTGGAGACGACAATACTCGAACGTCGCTCCACTCGTGCTTATACTGGTGCTGAACTCACAATAGATGAGTTAAGGGTCTTGTTAGATTTCACCTATCAACCTCAGCATTACGTCGATCGAGGATTTGATGGCGATCCAGACTATTTCGACTTAAGCTTAATTGAAACATTTATTGCCGTATCTGGAGTCACGGGCTTAGAAGAAGGTTGCTACTACTACGCACCAAAAGCCCAAGAATTGCGGCAAATTCGATTTAAAAACTTTCGACGCGAATTGCACTTCCTCTGCTTAGGACAAGAACTCGGTCGGGATGCAGCCGCCGTCCTCTTTCACACCGCAGATCTGAAAAAAGCTGTAGCACGCTATGGCGATCGCGTTTATCGCTACCTACACATGGATGCAGGACATTTAGGACAAAAACTGAATTTAGCCGCTATTCGTCTCAACTTAGGTGTAAGTGGTATCGGTGGCTTTTTTGACGATCGCGTTAACGAAGTTCTTGGGATTCCGAGTGACGAAGCCGTACTTTACATTACGACGCTGGGAAGACCGAGATGAAAAAGATAAAAGTTAAAAGTTAAAAGTCAAAAATGAAGAATTCTTACATTCATTTTCCAATACAAAACTGGCTGAAAATTCGATCTAACACTGACTCCGTGACTTCTTCCCCAGTAATTTCTCCTAGTGCTTGAATTGCGCCGCGTAAGTCAATCGTCCAAAAATCGAGAGGTAACTGCTGTTCGATCGCCTCTCGTACTTGTTCTAAGCAAGTTTGCGCTCTGATTAGCGCGGCGGCTTGGCGCTGGTTAATTGCTAAATCTAGATTGGCAGAATCTACCTTTCCCGATCGCACCTTTGCCAAAATTGCTTGCTCTAAAGCATCTATCCCGCGATCGCAAGCAGCAGCCGTTGTCACTACCTGACTAATTTCGGCTGGATAATTCACTGTTTCAACCGCCGCCAGATCGATTTTGTTAGTAACTAAAATTAACGGACGGTGTTTTACCTGAAGGTAAATTTCCTCATCCGCCTGAGTCCATCCCGCCGCCGCATCAATTGTCAATAAAACTAAATCGGCGGCTTGAGCGCTAGAAAGCGATCGCGCGACTCCCATTTTCTCGACTCGATCTTCTGTGGCGCGAATTCCTGCTGTATCTAATACCTGAATCGGAATTCCTCCCACGACGAGTTGAGACTCGACCACATCGCGAGTCGTACCGGGTAAATCGGTGACAATAGCGCGATCGCTACGACTCCAAGCATTCAACAAACTCGATTTTCCCACATTCGGACGACCGACAATCGCCACTTTTAATCCCGTGCGTAATAATTCGCCTTGATGGGCTGTAGCCAGAATTTTGCTGACTTCTACCTCAATTTGGGCTAGTTCTGCTCGAACTAGTGTTTCATCTAATGGTGGTAAATCCTCCTCAAAGTCAATTCTTGCCTCAATTTCTGCTAAGACATCTAAACATTTCGTTCGTAATTGACGAATTGGGTGAGCTAATTTTCCCTGTATACCTGCTAAAGCTGTCTGCGCTGCTTGCGGCGATCGCGCCCCGACCAAATCGGCTATACTTTCGGCTTGGGTTAAGTCTAAGCGTCCGTTTAAAAATGCTCTAAGTGTAAATTCCCCTGGCTGCGCTAGTTTGGCTCCTTCTGCCAAACACAACTGCAATACCTGCTGTACTGCCATAATTCCACCATGACAGTGAAACTCGACGACATCCTCTCGGGTATAGGAACGTGGAGCCTGCATGATTAGCAATAACGCCTCATCCACGAGTTGCTGTGTTTGGGGATGGCGAATGTAGCCATAGAGAATGCGGTGGCTTTCCCAGGCTTGTTTTCCAGGGGCGTAAAATAGATGATGAGCGATCGCGATCGCTTCATTTCCCGAGACCCTGACAATGCCTACACTACCTTGTTGCGGTACTACCGCAGTGGCAATGGCAGCAATAGTAGACGACGCGATCGAATCAGACATTTATCGCCGTAACACGCAACAGACAACACATACAGGGGCGCACAACTATGCGCCCCTACAAATTTATTGTAATCAAATCAGAACCAATACATTTTTGTCTCAACAACCAGCTCGGTGCTATTGGCTGGCTTAACACCCTCCTGACTTCTGTACGGGCGGGTTTAATTGCCAAATTATGTATTCTAGTGGGACTTTGTAAAGAAAGAGCGTGAAATCAGGGTAGAATACAAACCAAGACTCAGATTTACGTCAGTCTCGACAGG
>NZ_RSCK01000067.1:35413-35510 GCF_003991895.1 Chroococcidiopsis cubana SAG 39.79 | reverse complement strand
CCAATCCGCTCCAGCCAACTTGTTGGACTGCGATCGCTGTCCCTTCTACTATTACTCGTTGATAGCATTAATATCACTCTCATCATAGATCCACATT
>NZ_RSCK01000067.1:35325-35403 GCF_003991895.1 Chroococcidiopsis cubana SAG 39.79 | reverse complement strand
CGATTTGGTACTTCATTCATGGCTACAATGCAGAGTTAGACAGGATTTGAGCTTCACCACTACTTCCATATCACTACC
>NZ_RSCK01000067.1:25793-35315 GCF_003991895.1 Chroococcidiopsis cubana SAG 39.79 | reverse complement strand
CCGTTTCAATCTCAATGCTGCTCTAAAATCATAACTTAGTCCTTTAAAAGTTGCTTAAGTTATTTTTACAAGCTGCCTAATTTAACAGGCTTTCCTCATACAGTTTGTAGCGTTTGTAGTAGCTCTTGAATCGTGTAGGGCTTAGTGAGGAAGTTGTTAATGCAGCTAGCCTCTCTCAATTTATCGTTAGCCACAAATCCACTGATGGCGATCGCTTTGATTTGGGGATTAATTTTTTGAAGCGTCTGAATCGTTGTCAGCCCATCCATTGATGGCATCATCATGTCGACTAGTGCTACAGCAATTTTGTGTTTGTATTGAGCGCAAAGCGAAATTGCTTCGATTCCATCATTGGCTGTCAGCACGTGATAGTTATAGGCTTCTAACGAAACTTTAGTCGTTTCTAAAATTGCCGTTTCATCATCTACAACGAGAATCCATTCGGCATTTCCGTTAGACGGCTCAGGAAGTTCTACTCGCGAGGAAACGGATGCTTCTACAGCTGGTAAAAATACTTTAAACTCAGTGCCTTCACCAACTGTGCTAAACACACCAATGAATCCTCCGTGACTTTTGACAATGCCCCTCACGGTAGAAAGCCCTAGCCCTGTCCCTTTACCAATCTCTTTCGTTGTAAAAAATGGTTCAAAAATTCTATCTGCAATTTCAGCTGACATTCCGATTCCCGTGTCTTTAACGCTCAGTCCAATGTAGAAACCGACCGATGCATCGAGATTCATCCGAGCATAGCGTTCGTCCACAAATAGGTTTTTAGCCGAGATGGTGAGCGTACCACCATTCGGCATCGCGTCCCGAGCATTGACAACCAGATTCATTAACACTTGATGCAGGTGAGTTGCATCTCCAGACACTACCCCCAGTTCTGGTTCTACATACGTCAACAACTCAATGGATTTAGGAAATGTCTTCTCAGCAATCTGCTTAACTTCGTAGATCAGGTGTTTCACTTGCACGATCGCCCGTTTACCCTCCACGCCACGAGTAAATTGCAGCACTTGCTTGACCAAAGCAGCTCCACGTTTGGTATTTGCTTCAACGATCTTCAGCAAATGCTGAGTCTGCTCGTCGGCATTGGGGAACTTGAATTGTAACAGTTGTGCCGTGCTCAGAACGGGGGTGAGAATGTTGTTGAGATCGTGAGCGATGCCACCTGCAAGCGTCCCCAAGCTTTCAAGTCGTTGCGTTCGCAGAAATTGGCTTTCGAGCTGTTTGTTTTGGGTAATGTCTGTATTGACTGTCAAAATAGATTTTGGTTGCCCTTGCGGATCGCGCACTAAAGTCCAACGGCTGGCAACAATAATTTCTTTGCCCTGTTTATTGACTTGATGCAATTCACCTTGCCACGTACCAGACTCTTTTAAACTTCTTTGAGCAGTTTCAAGTTGCTCGAGCGAGTTTGGTCGATACAAAAGTCGATCTGCGTTTTGACCGATCGCCTCTTCAACATTCCATCCGTAGATCTGCTCTGCTCCCTTGTTCCAATACCGAATTTTGTTGTCCAAATCTCGTACTAGAATGGCATCTGTGGCGATCTCCAGTAGAGCCGCCTGTTCCCGAATCTTGTCTTCTGCCTGCTTGTACTGCTTTAGGTCAAGGACAAAGCTAACGATCGCCTGTTGAGATTCATCGAGCAAAGCCCCGGCAATCATAACAGGAATGCGACATCCATCTTTGCGAAAATATTCCTTCTCAAAGGCATTAAAAGCTCCAGAATCGATCAATTCCGCCACCGCTGCTTGATTGAGATGGGCATATTCTGGAGGCGTAATCGCCTGCCAGTTTAAATTCCCTGCTTTTAGGTCAGCGCGATCGTAGCCCACGATTTGGAGGAAGGAGTCATTGGCATCTGTAATGCTGCCATCTGTCCTGCTAAAAACAACACCGATGACATTGGATTCAATTAAATGTCTAAAACGAGCTTCACTACGCTGTAGTGCTCTAAATGCTTGCTCGCGTTCTTCTTCTAACTGCTGACGTTTTTGAATTTCTTGTTCTAACCGCTCGTTCTGTTGAATTAAACGTTTTGTTAGGTTTTGCAGCCGCAGGTGGGTATTGACTCGCGCTAAAACTTCCTCATGATTGAGCGGTTTGGTGATGTAATCAACCGCCCCAAGATTTAAGCCTTTAACCTTATCAACATTATCGCTAACAGCCGTCAGAAAAACGATCGGAATCTCTCGTGTTGCTGAGTTTATTTTTAAGCGACGGCACGTTTCAAAACCATCTATTCCAGGCATGAGAATGTCTAGCAAAATCAAATCGGGTGGAGCATACTCGGCTAGGGCGATCGCTCTTTCCCCATCTTCAGCCACTACCACTTTGAAACCAGCAGTTTCTAGCAAGTCGAGCAGGACATCTAAATTAGTGGGCGTATCATCCACAATTAAAATGACACCTTTTTCACCAATCTCTGTATCCATGACCACCTCTTAAACTTGCTGCAAAAATTCCAAAATTTGCCGCCCCTTAAATCCTTTGGCAAGCTGCCGCAAGTAGGTGGCAAAAGGGCTCCACTGCTGGTTCGACTCCTCTAATTGTGTCGCTCGTTTGGCAATGGCGCGTAAATCTCCTCGCATTGCTAAATCTAGCAAAATAGCGATCTCTTCTGCCGGTGGAATGGGAAAATCAGGGGAAGCTGAGGAAGAACTTGCTTGGCTACTTTCCTGCTTGTCCTTATTCTTAAAGGGTTCCTCAGTTGCGCTCTCACTCTCGTAAACCCATTCTAGTTTCAAGTGTTCTTGCAATTTCTGCAGGAGGTCGTCTTCTCGAATCGGTTTCGGCAGAAAATCATTACAACCCACCTTAAGGCTCTGTTGCCGATCGAATTCAAAGACGCTAGCCGAGATTGCAATCACTACGATGTCTTTAAACATTGGCATCGCTCTGAGCCGACGGGTTGCCTCAAAACCATCTAAATTTGGCATTACCAAATCGATCAGGATGGCATCGGGCTTAAACGCTTGCGCCTTATTCAGTCCGTCTTGTCCATCTACAGCGTCTAACACATCAAATCCAAGCGGCTCTAGGAAATTAATCAGGATAGAGCGATTTATCGCTTTGTCGTCTACGACTAAAATTTTCCGCTTGTCGCCTTTGACTGCTAAAATTGTGCGCTTTAAGGCAGCAGTATCCGTTAATGAATGAGTTGCTGGCAGGTCTAGATCGAGCCAGAAAGTGCTGCCTACTCCCAAAGTACTCTTAACCTGAAGCGTTCCCCCCATCATCTCAACCAGTTGACGACTGATGGCTAATCCTAACCCCGTTCCTTCTGTCTTGCGGCTATTTTCGCCCACCTGTTGAAACGGCTGGAAAATTTCCTCAAGCTGCTCCGAGGCAATGCCAATACCGGAGTCTTCAATTTGAAAGCGAATCTTCTGCTGAAGATAACTCACTTGAAAGACGATCGTTCCGGTTTCGGTAAATTTGATCGCATTGCCAAGCAGGTTCAGCAGGACCTGACGTAGACGTTTGTCATCTGCCCGAATTGATTTAGGCAGAGGAGGCAGTGTTTGATAAATTAACGCAATCCCTTTTCGATCGGCTTTAATTTTGCAAATCTCTACAATGCTTTGTAAAAATTCAGCAAAATCAAACTCTCTGGGGTAGAGTTCCATTTTGCGGGCTTCAATTTTAGCAAGATCTAAAACATCATCGATCAGCGTTAGCAGGTGTTCCCCACATTGATGCACGATCGCCATCCGATTCTTTTGCTGCTCGGATAAATCTCGGTCTTTTTGACAAATCTGGGTATACCCCAGGATACCATTGAGCGGCGTACGCAGTTCGTGGCTCATGTTTGCCAAAAATTCACTCTTGGCACGGTTGGCAGACTGGGCTATCTCTTCTGCCCGTTGGCGATCGCGCACCTCTTGCTGTAGCTGCTCTGTCCGCTCTTCTACTTTTGCTTCCAGCGTTTTGCTATAATCTTCTAACTGTTCGTGCGATCTTTTCAAGTCAGCGTTAGCAACTGCCAAATCTTGATAAAGGCGTGCATTCTCAATTGAAATCGCAGCTTGAGAGGATAATAACTGTAAAACTTCTACTCGCTCTGTTGTAAAAGCATCCGTTGTCAAATTGTTTTCTAGATAAAGAATACCAATAAGCTTGCCTTGATGGAGGATTGGCGCGCACAAAATGGATTTTGGCTGGCGAAAAAGAATATAGTCATCTGCTGTGAAAATTCCTTCACAGGTAGCATCATTCAGAACCACATTCTCCTGCGTTTGCCGGACATAATTGATGATTGATAGCGGTAACTCCTGGCTTGTTTCTACAGCAATTGATTGTTGAACGACGATCTCATTCTGATTGCTCCGTCCAGCCGCTTCTATAAAAAACTTCGAGCCTTTTTCTAAAATTAATATCCCAGTTTCTGCACCCGCATTTTCCAGCAAAATCCGCATCAACGTTGTCAGCAGCTTACTTAACACAATCTCACCTGAAAGAGCTTGGGCTGCTTTCATGACAGTAGCTAAGTCAAGGGTATTGACAGTTTCAGAATGATTTGTTGTTCTTTGGGAATGTGTAGCGATTGTTCCGTTCTTGACTGAAGTTCTAGCAAGAAACTGGGGATATTTTTCCTCTAGATGCTCGACTTTCCCCCGAGCGCCCCAAACCTGATACGCATGATATGCTTTTTGTAGATAGAGTTGGGCGATTTCTTCTCTTCCCCATCCTAAATAACACTTGCCTGCTAGTTCACACGCCAGTGCTTCTTCATTCAGGTATTCATTTTCTTTAGCTAAAGCAATGGCTTTGTCATACATTTCCATTGCTTCAATTTTTTCTCCTAAAACTCGATACCGTTCTGCCTCCACTAGATAGTATTTATGCAGATGATTCATTGGGGCATAATGCGCCCATTTGAGCATTTTTTCTTGATTAGCTTGGACTTTGTCAAGGATGCCCTGTTGCTCAGGCTGTGAAGTTTCGGAATATACAGCTAACTGTACTAGAGAATCGTAGAAATAGAAGATAACAACGGTTAGCTGCCCTGTAGATGCGCCAAAAGAATTCTCTATTTGGGGAATACTATTCAAAGCTTCTGGGTAATTTTCAAACACATAACAAAGCGCCAGCTTGTGCAAGTATAAATAATGAATCGCTAATTGGTTATCGGTTTGCTGATATAGCGGCAGCATTTTTTCTTCGTCGTATGCTTCCCCCTTTAACTGGCAGAGATTTTGGTTTCTGCCCATCATGTTTAAAACGGCTTGCCAACAAATTTTTGTATTATTAAGTGCTGTTGCTTGACCAATTTTATGAATGGCATCCGTATAAGTTGCTATCTCTCGTTCGAGTTGCGTTAGTTGCTTGCTAACAAAAAACGAGTAATGACTCCATACCATAATGGCATAGCCGGCATATTCTAAATCTCCCGTTTCCAGCCCGCTAGAGAAAGCTGACAGGAAAGGTTTTAAGGTATTGTTGACGTGTTCTTTCCAATGTTGAACGCCAGCATACACCAAGTGACACGTCTTGGCTTCGATTTCTTTGGCATTTAGCTTTGACACTAGACGTAAAGCTAATTGACCGAACTCATAGCCCCGCTTAATATTTCTTATGACCCCGCAAAGAAGAAGACTATATACGGCATATGCAAAGGGAGACACAGCAGCATTGCCATACTGAACGGATAAATCGACCTGTTTGCATACGATTAAAGGTACTAATGGGGGCCTCGCAGAATAGCAAGGAGAAAATATACTTGATAGAGTCCTTATCGCTGCTAGCTGATGAGGAGCGGTCATTTCAGGGAGATCGATTAATTCCTCAGTTCGCCTGTCGCCCAAAATTGCCGCAGTTTCCCCCAGCGCCTGCCCAATATCAGATGGGTTTGGCGAGTCGGGAAACTCTACCCCCAACTGCTTTAAGACTTGCAGCCCTGTATTCAGTGCTTCCAGCAGCTTATTCTGCCCCATATAAGCTTGAATCTGGACTTCGTACACTTTTATACAGTCCAACAGCGTTTTGGCGCAGTTTTGCACTATTTCAGCCAATCTCTGCATTTCTTCAACATCACCACTCAGAAATGCTGCCTCTGCTGCTTCGGTATGCAGTGATAATGTCAGCTTGTACTCAGTATTCCAACTAAAATCTCCTAACAGTCTCAAACCAGCTTGCAAATATTCAATCGCAGCTGCATACGCCGCTGATGCTTTCGCTTTCTGTCCGGCAATTAAGTTAAGTTTGGCGATTTCAATTCGTTCCGCTTTATCCGTAATTAGCTCAATTCCTAAATTGAGATGATCGACAATTTCAAGTATCTTTTCTGATAATGTTTCTGGTAATGTGTTTTGCCAGAGTAAATGACCAATTTGCAAGTGAGTAGCTTGCTTAGAACTCCGATCGATCAGCGCATATGCAGCTTGTTGCACCCGATCGTGGAGAAATTTAAATTTGAGATCTAGAGGATGAGTGCCTGTATCGTCTTCCAATAAAATTTTTACATCAGATGCGACTGAGACTAAACCCTCTTCAATTGCAGGCAATAAATTTTGATAGGTAACGGCAGGCGATCGCTTATAAATAATTAAAAGAGTCTGTAAGTCAAACGTGTTACCCACACAAGCAGCCAACTGCAACACATGCTGAGTAAGATCGGGTAATTTTCGCAGCTTCTGAATCATCAATTCAACAACATTATCAGTAATATCAAGTGCCTCAATTTGGGCGATATTCCATTGCCAGTAAGGTTTACCGATCTTCCATCCTGCATTGAAAGTTAACAGGTTTTCTTGATACAGTGTTTTGAGAAATTGATTGACAAAGAAGGGATTTCCTGATGTTTTGCGAATGATTAATTCAGCTAACGGTTGAACAGAAATTGTATCACTATGAAGCGTGTCAGCAATGAGATTGCTAATATTGGCAAGAGTTAAGGGAACCAAGGTAATTTCATTAATGACAACGGCTTTAGAGTGCAGTGAATCAAGCGTCCTCATTAAGGGATGGCTTGGGCTGACTTCATTATCTCGATAGGCTCCAATTAAAAATAGATAGCCTGTTTCTGTATCGGTCACGATCGCATCCAGCAGCTTAAGCGTGGCAGAATCAGCCCATTGCAAATCATCTAGAAACAGGACTAGAGGGTGCTCTGGTGAGCAAAAAACACGGATAAAGTTTTGAAAAACAAGATTAAATCTATTTTGTGCTTCTGTTGGTGCCAACTCAAGAGCGGTGGGTTGCTTCCCAATAATCAGTTCTATATCTGGAACAACATCAATAATGACTTGGGCATTGTTGCCCAAAACTGCTAAAAGTTTGGTTCGCCATTGCCCTAGTTGGAATTCACTTTCAGTCAAGAGTTGTTTCACTAATGATTGAAAGGCAGCGATAATTGCAGAGTAAGGAATATTGCGCTGAAATTGGTCAAATTTACCGGATATGAAGTATCCCTTTGCGCCAACAATCGGTTTGTGGATTTCATTGACTAATGACGATTTACCAATACCAGCGTAACCCTTAACCAACATCACTTCAGTTTTACCAGCACTGACGCGATCGAAGGCATTCATTAACAAATTAACTTCGCGATCGCGCCCATACAGCTTTTCTGGAATCGAAAATTGGCTGGACGAATCAAACTCTCCCACCTGGAAACGAGAAATCGCCCCAGAGGTTTGCAACATCGTTAGACACAGTTCTAAATCAGCCTTCAGTCCTAGCGCACTTTGATAACGTTCTTCCGCTGTCTTGGCAAGTAACTTCATGACAATTTCGGATACTACTTCTGGAATCTCCGAATTGACAAGATGAGGCGGGGTTGGTGTTTTAGCAATGTGACAGTGAACGATCTCCAATGCATCAGTCGCTTGGAACGGCAACTGCCCAGTTAATATCTCATAAAAGGTAACGCCTAGAGAATAAAAGTCCGTGCGGTAGTCGAGCGAGCGGTTCATTCTCCCTGTCTGTTCTGGAGACATATAAGAAAGTGTTCCTTCGAGGAAGTTGACGTGACTAATCGCTAAATTTTCTCTTGATAGACGTGTAGAAATCCCGAAATCAATCAGTCTGACTTCACCCGTTTTTTTCTTAAAAAGGATGTTATCCGGTTTAATATCTTTATGAATAATCTTCTGCTGATGAAGTTGCGCCAGAATTGCAGCTAAGTGAATTGCAATTTGTAAAAATTTGTTTAATGTGAATTGTCGTGCGGCGATCGCTTTTGCCAGCGATTCTCCATCGAAATCAGGCAGAATGAGAGCCAGCCCATTGCGGTAGCTTTCTAAAGCTAAGGGCTTAACAATTTCTTCAATTTCTAATTCTTGCAGAAGTTGATATTCGTGTCTTAACCGAGTCAATTGGTCAAGTGTTGGATACTCGGCTTTCAACGTTTTTATAATCACAGACATTGAGCCTAGATCGCTTTTAGACACCGTCTTAGCCCGATAAATACAGGTAGTATCTCCTTCATAAAGGACTGCGAGCAAGTTGTAGCCAGCGATCGTAGTATTCATTTTCGCACAAGGGATAAGCCAATCGCGCTGCTTAAGATTAACTCCATCTGCTTCAGTCTAGCAGTTCCACACATCCACCCTGTACGGCCTTTGCGGCATTGTCAACTTAACAGGAAAAATTTAAAATTAAGCACGATGATCCCTGAGTGATGGTAATCGCTCAATTTATGCAACCGAATTTAACCCAACGACTTCTTGCCAATCTTCAAATCGTTGGCGTAATTGTTGGCGATAGCGCTATCGCGGTCAGTTGATGTTGTTTTGGGTGAAAGTGGTCTCGAATCGGTCCAAAAGCGGAAAGAAAGCGTTGGGCTTGCCCTGGGGATTTGAATCGCCGCATCCGTCGCTCTCGAATTCGTGTCGGTTGATGAGAGTTCTCCGCCCGGTTGTTCAAGCCCTTGTGCTGTCGATGCTCTACCCGCTTCATCAGCTGTTTCTTTGCCGCTGCGTAACTCTTAAGTTTGTCAGTCACAATGACGCGGGGCACGAAACCTTGTTTCTTCAACAGTTTGCGAAAAAAACGCTCTGCCGCCCTCGTGTCCCGATGTCGTTGTAGTAAAACATCCAGCACGTTCCCCTCCGCATCCACAGCCCGCCACAAATAATATTGCTGTTTTTTGATTGTTACCACGACCTCATCGAGATGCCATTTGTCGGCAATGAACGGGCGTTGACGACGAAGTTGATTTGCATATTGCTGCCCAAATTTCTGGCACCATTCCCGAATCGATTCATAGGTCACCTCAATGCCACGATACAGCATCATCTTCTCAATGTCCCGATAGCTCAAGGGGAAGGTGTAGTAGAGCCAGACACAATAGCTGATAATTTCGCTAGGGAATCGGTGACGGGAGTACATGAGGTAGAAATCGTGAGCCGAGTGGAACCAGTATAATTATTCTACTTTTGGCTTAAGTTGACAATGCCGCTTCTTGATACAAATGGGTAGGAGTTGGCTCACAACCCGATCAATAGCTCAAGCCAGCTAACGGCTCTGGCTGAGCAGCTGTTGATACCTTTGTTACAACACTAGCAAGCTTTG
>NZ_RSCK01000067.1:21765-25783 GCF_003991895.1 Chroococcidiopsis cubana SAG 39.79 | reverse complement strand
ATAACAATGCATCTGGCTTATTTGCTGATGACCATTTACATTGAGAGTAAAGATAGATTACTTGTTCACGGGGCAATTCTGCCCCTTCTCGATATTCAACTTCTTCGAAAAGCATTGCTACTGATACAAAACCACTCATTTAGAGAACTATGACACAAATGAATCAACTCTGTAGAACCAGCCCTTTCAAGGTGTTGTGTTTTGTACAGATTTGCTATTTGGTTGAAAGATAAAGAAATCTCAAAATGAAATAAAAGAATGCTACTAGGTCAAGTATTTGAGCGCTTTATTCAAGAAAGCCCAGTTTCTGTAATGATACGTGGACTTCTGGAGAAAGCCCTTTGTCCTATGCGCTTAATCTTCTCCCTCATTCTATCTACAACTGTAGTGTATCACTACCATAAGCAAGCCCAAGCTCCTTAAACTCTATCTACAACTGTAGTGCATCTGAATCAGGAAATAACTCAGTATTAAGCCAAAAATACTATCTTTTAGCTTTTGAGCTAAATTAAGTTGACAATACTAGGAGACAAAATCCCAGAACTTTTCCAGTCGACCACCAGAACAATGCTGAATTGTCAAATTTTGATTTATATAGAATGATAGGAAATAATTCAAAGAAAATTAATTTTATAATTTCATGAACGTTCTAAATCAGCTGAAAAAGTTATGGAAAACTGCTGAAGTGGTATCAGTTGTTTTTGAAGCTAGCACGGACATTCAATCCTTAGACGCTCAGGCTTTTATACTTAAGTCTGTTCCGGTCGATCATGACCTGCCAGGGGGAAAGTCAGATGGTTTTACCGGGGTTGATTCAGATTCAATTAATTTGAGTAAAAATAATACTTTTGCTAACATATTTTTAGGTAATTATAGTGATATATCGACCTACCAAAAACTAGTAAGTAGTGGTTATAAAAGCGGCATTGTTCGTGATTTTTTAACATCAATTACGTTACTTGCTTTAGTCCTTGGAAATAATAGGTTCAGTTCGATCGACGCTTCAGGTAGCGTAGTTTTAGCACGACCAAATATTTTTAATGATAGTCTACTGATTGATTCTACTTCAATTTAAGGGAAATCGTAGACTAGATAATAACATTTTTGGGAGTGATATGGAAGCAGTGGTGAGGTAGAACCTTTAATAAAATGACAGCATTCTCATTCTAAATCTTGTTTTTCTACTTCTTCTCCAACAGCACGGTAGTAAGCCGCGCTCGCTGCTGATTGTTCAACGCTACACCCTGCGCGGCGAACAATCAGCAGCGAGCGATGTCCGGTCAATTTCTTGGCATGAGTCGGATCGACACCCATCAGCAACAACTCGGTGCTATAGGTGTGACGGAACGAGTGTGGGTGTAGCTGGGGAATTTCTGCTAATTCACCGATCTTTTCGATGGCAAAGTAGATGCCATGATAGCTCAATCGCTCACATGAACGAGTCGCGTGATGGGACCCAATCAAGGGGCGATCGCGCGTCAATTCTCTTCGGGCTGTTCGTTATTCCCTTCATCCTCACCGATTGCCCTTAAGTAAGCCTGAGCAGCAGCAAGTTTTAACGATCCCTGCGTATAGCGCCGGTAAACCTTATCCGTCTTAATCCCCATTAACTCCTTTCCATACAAAGGATCGACACCCGCTCGCGTGATGGTATTGCCAAAAGAATGCCGAAAATGGTGCGGTTTTAACTCCTCTATCGTCGCGGTTGCCGCCAATTTCTTCACCATTTTGTAGAGTCCGTTGTATCCCAGTCGCTCTCCGCAATGCTTGGGATCTTGGCACAGAAACATGGGGCGATCGCTTGTGGGAGTAAATATTCCCCCAACGGAGCGCCGCCACTCCAAATAAGCTTCTAAGTGCTGTCTTGCTTCTCGGCTCAAGGGAACTTCGCTGACGTTCTGCCCTTTGGAACGATGCACCAGCAATCTCTTGCCATTCCAGTGCTTGACATCCAAAGCTGATAATTCAGAAGCCCTTAACCCGTGAGAGAGAATCGCCACGATCGCCCGATCGCGAATGCCGGTCGGTCGCTGGCGATCGTCGAGGAAGTGCCAAATTTCAGCCATGTCATCCTTGTCAATGTCTAGAGCTTGTGGCTCCTCAACCCGTTCTTTACCAATCGCATCAGTCGGGAGAGGTTGGTTGACTGGATAACCGTTACTGCGCCGCAGCCACTGGTAAAACGAGCGCAAAGTGTCGAGCGCGTGGTTGATAGTGGTAGGCTTTAGCCCCTGTTGCTTCAGTTGGGTGCGGTACTTGCCAAGATCGCTAGCTGTTACGTCCAGCCAAGACTTGTTGCACCAGCAGGCAAATTTTTTCAGTTGCTGCCGATAAGAGCGCTGCGTATTCTCCGCCTTCCCCGTCTGCCGCAAGAATTCTTCTATCTGCCAATGGCGTAAGTCTGCAAGAGTGTCTTTCTGCTCTTGGCGCAACTGCTCCTGCTGTCGCCCGCCGTCAAGCGGAACGATAACGATAGGCAGAATCGGGTTGGAGTCGGACAGATCGCTCATACTAGGTAAAGATAACTTCACTTATCTTTCTGTAATTATTCTCAGAATATTATCTTACCCCTGCTCCAACTTGGTACATAATTAGTAGTAACAGAACTGGCAATTTGACGCTCTCCATTCCGCGCTCGCGATCACCCATGAGTCGTAAACCGCTACTCGATCCCAATCGCTCCTACACCTTCAGCAACTATTTCGACTTGAATGCCGACCCGTTCGACTTGGTTGTAGAATTCGGTTACTCGCTGATTCGTACTCAGCTGCAACTACCGCAATTTTCCGGTGACTTAAAGCAATTAGACTTTCTCAAACAGCGCCTTGACAGCATTCTTCCTTATGTAGATTTAACGAATGAAACAGCAAGAAGAGAAATTTTGATCGCGCCAATTGTTTCAGAACTAGTGCAAATTACTCATGCTCGACTCAGTATTGAGTATTCGCTTCAGGTCACCTCCCAACTACAAGGTACTTTGGACTATTACCTGAGAACGCAGACGCATTTGTTAGTGATTGAAGCTAAACAAGCGGATTTGACTCGTGGGTTTACTCAACTGGCAATGGAGATGATTGCTCTGGACCAGTGGACTGATTTGAATCAGCCAAATCTATTAGGCGCGATTACTACAGGCAACATTTGGCAGTTTGGGGTGTTGCACCGTAGTTCCAAACAGATCGAGCAGGTGCTAAATTTATATCGCGTGACCGAGGATATAGAGGCTGTAGTGCGAATTCTTTTAGCAGCATTGATTCCAGACGAGCGGACTACCCAAATCAGAAAATAAGTCTATGGGAAGAAATACGAACCTGAAGTGCTGGGCGTGTAGCCTCCTCACACCAACAGAAGCTCGAAAACTTCACGATGCTGCTTGTGGTGGCGATGGCTGTTGGGTTGGAGATTCATGCCATAGTAAGCGCTCGTATTACCGTAAGGGCAGACAGCGACCGATTCAACGCCGTCCGATGATTGACGAAGTGGTAGTATCCGTTCCAGAAATTCCATACGTGGTGCTGCATACCTACCTGGACAAACCCCGTCAGCCGAATGATGCAGTCGTCATTCATGCTATTTGTGCCGAACTCTGGCTGGGGAATGTTCCCAAGGCAATGACTCGACCAGAACATACTTTTGGATATCCGCCTCGCTTGGTCAAAGAGTATGCTCTTCAGTTGCTGGAGGCGCTTTATTTGAAATACGGTCATGGGAGGCGAACGGGATTTGAACGCTTTGCCCGTGAGGAGCAGCACTCAATTGCTCAATGCCCCGTGCGTCCCTGCTCCTACCATGCTGCTCATCTTAACCCCTACCAATTCTCACCCAACAGATGATGGCAATCGAGCAATTGAATCTTCTTATGTGTCAACTACAAGCTGCCAGGCTCACCCCTGAAACTCTCGATTTAAGCGCGTTGTTGGATCGGGTTGACACCTGCATCACCCAACTACCCCAGTCAATCCAATTGCAAGTCGCTGGGTCAGCGATGCTTCAAGTGGCACAACTACTTGCATTACGA
>NZ_RSCK01000067.1:21336-21518 GCF_003991895.1 Chroococcidiopsis cubana SAG 39.79 | reverse complement strand
CGGAAAATGCTATTAGTCACAACTTGGCTAGCTGTTCTGTCGGGAGATTTTGAGTTAGAACAACGGGAAGATTTTTACAGTCAATCTGGAGTTTGGGTTTCTTTACGTGCGATCGCTGTCTCACAATCAGACTAAACATAAATGTTTAAGGATTGAGAATGCTGAATACAGGCAAAGTTTGG
>NZ_RSCK01000067.1:0-21326 GCF_003991895.1 Chroococcidiopsis cubana SAG 39.79 | reverse complement strand
TCCGCCCGGTTGTTCAAGCCCTTGTGCTGTCGATGCTCTACCCGCTTCATCAGCTGTTTCTTTGCCGCTGCGTAACTCTTGAGTTGGTCAGTCACAATGACGCGGGGCACGAAACCTTGTTTCTTCAACAGTTTGCGAAAAAAGGTTGTGTCGCAAAAATGATAAGGTGAGGAGGTTAATTTTCTCTGACCTCAGTCTAAATGACATCCCAATCTTTGTTTAGATGGCGACACTTTCTACCAGAGATCATCTTGTTAAATGTGCGGTGGTACTGCCGCTATTCCTTAAGCTATCGAGATTTGGAAGAAATGATGGCGGAGCGAGGGATCGAGGTGGATCATTCCACAATCAATCGTTGGGGATTAAAATTCGCGCCCGAACTCGACAAACGACTTGGTCATGCCCTACAAAAGTGTGGGATAAATAGCGATGTTATTCCAAGTCCAAGCACGATCGGTTAAATCTGCTCGCTGCGCGGCTGTAGTTCCTAAACAGGAGTGTTGCCAAATCCAGTTGAAGTAGCTAATTACAAGTCTGAGAGTAACATTCGTCTGCTGCCATACTTTACCAAATTTGTTCTGTCGTCGATGCGGTCCGTCCGGTTTGCTGGCGTAGGATGCCGTTGGTGCGCTCTAACCTTTGCGTTAGGGTCTTGCTAATGTAGTGCTCAACTTCATTTGGCAGCACACGCTGGTAGCTTTCCCAGCCATCTGTGCCCCATTCTTGGCACTCAGTCTTGCCTTGAGTACTGGTAACTAACTCTTGCGCTAACTCGTCAGTATGCTTGCCTACACGACCTGTGAGAATCAAACCACTCAACTGTGCCAAACTTAAGGCTATCCAGCAATCTCCAGCCTCTAGTTCCTCTGGCAGGCAGTGTTTTTGTTTTTTTCGACGAACGACCACAATTCATCCGCAGCAATCGCATCCGTATCGACATTTTGTACTTCGGCATTGTGTACGAGCTGCGCTTTTTCTGCTGCTGCTTGAATAATGCTGACTACTGTGTCGTAGGCTAACCCACTGATACGGCTAATGCCCCGCAGGCTGCTTCCTTCTGCGTGAGATTGCAGCACAATCCGGATCTCTTCTTCACTCACTTGGCGGCGATAGTAGAGCGTATCGAAAGTTTCGGTAAAAGTTTGGCGGCATTTTAGGCAGAAGTAGCGCTATCGCGCCTTTACTCGTCTTTCCATGTTTATGGGGTCTCTCATAATCGCACAGAGGACATTTCATAGCACTGCTATTGATCGACTACAACTTTGTTCAGTCTAGCAGCCCCACACTTCCACCTCGCATGACCGTCTTTAGTAGGTAAGAAGGAGTAGAGTACAAAACTTTTCTTGGGAGGTTCATCACGTATTTGTTAGTAGTTTACTTCTTTTCATAGATTGACGTAGCCTGAGAAACTTTACAGACTTTCTTTGTCATCTAGCTGACACAATCCGGACTTTCTTTGTCATCTAGCTGACACAATTAAGTTCCAGTTGAATAATACTGGATTAGGCTATGTTCGTAAACTCGTAACTAGAAGCGAATAGCACCAATTAGCGGCATTGCCAAAAGTTATTAGCTACTTTTCTTAACGAATTGCTATACTTTAACAACGCCCCTGAAGAGCGGATTCACGACGCTAAATACAGGTATGCTTTGGTAGAGGCTGTGCTGAGGGCGATCGCCATCTATTGTATTGTCCAATACAATTTTTTATAACTAAAAAATCTGTCTTCAGTACAGGTAAAACAAGCTGAAAGGATGAAGTTGTAATTTTTAGAATTCTCGATGATGAGAAATGAAAGGGTGCTTTACTACTTACACCAAAAGAGTAAGCATTTATGTTCAGTATTGGAGACTATGTGCTTCATCAAAAGACAGGGCACATTGGTAAAGTGATTGGTTACGGACACGAAATACTCAATGATGTATATACAACAACACTGAAAGTACTGGTGGATTATGCTGAAACTACTGGGAAGCGAGGAGTTGTAGAAGAGGACTTGTATTCAGCCTGGGTTAAGTGGTTAAGTTCATAACACTTATATCTAGAAAGCAAGCAGAAGTGGTAAGTAGTACTGAGGAAGGAGCTATTTGTAGCATCATCCTCAGTCAAACTAACCTTATTTAAACGAATTTACTTAATCGAGCAATCCTATTTGATTCAGAAAATTCAAACTACTTCTTTTGCGATCGCAACTATGCTGGAAATTTTAGATTTGGGAATCAGTGACGAGGAGTATTTACAACTGATTGCTCAAGGTAGAGATGCAGTACAAGAACAGATTTTGATCGTCAACCTCATCCGTGCCGGAGTACCAGCATTAGAAGCCATTCAGGTTGCACCAATGCTGAAAAAGTCCGGTTGTTCGTCTCAGGAAAAAGCCTTAATTCAACAGGTCTGGCAGCGCATTAGAAGCCAATAAGCCAAAAATATTTTTCAAATACTTCGGTTGAGAAAAAAGCTCTTACCTCGTTTGGTAGATTAAATCAAGAATGAAGAGAGCTAAGTATAGAGTCATGAATTAAAAACATTTTCCAGCTAGTTTTATGCAAAGAATCTATGGGAATCTTCAGGATATAAAAACGACTTATATCAAACAACTACAACGATTTTACGAGCAACGGCAACTAGAAAATAAGATAACTAGGCCAGAATTTGCCTCTGAATTGGCTGCAATTAGTAGCCAAATTCATCAGCCGATTTGTTGTTATCTCAATCGGCGCGGACAAGTTATTCGAGTTGCGGTAGGAACGCCAAATCAAACACAAATTCCGCCTGAAGAATTACCCCGCCACAGTAGTGAACGCTTGAGCGGAATTCATTGTGTTGCGACTCAATTGAGATCCCAACCACCTGATGAAGCAGTAGCGATCGCAATGGTACGCCAACGCCTAGATGCTCTTGTCGTGTTAACTGTGGCTGATGGCGCAGTCAAACAAGCTTTTTTAGCGCACCTTATCCCCAATGCACAAACTCCTTGGACAATTTCACCCGAGCTCAGTTTGGATGACCTAACTCAACAAAACTTTGACGATCTAGCTGAGGAATGGGAAAGAGAAATTTCCCAAGCAGGAGGGACATACCTATCTCAAGAAATGGTATCTGACCAAGACAGAGTGCTGCTAGTGGGGGTACAGACCGAGGATCTTTCTCCCCAACGATTTGAAGATGGATTAGAAGAACTGGTGCGTCTGGTAGAAACTGCTGGGGGAGTTGTATTGGACAAACTCAGGCAAAAGCGCAGCCGTCCCCATCCCCAAACAGTTGTCGGACAGGGAAAAGTTGAAGAAATTGCGCTTTTGGCTCAAAAGCTAAGAGCTAATCTGATTGTCTTTGACCGAGATATTTCTGCATCACAAGCCCGCAATCTAGAGCAGGAGATCGGCATCTCAGTTGTAGACCGCACAGAAGTCATTTTAGATATTTTCGCTCAACGCGCTCGCTCCGGTGCGGGAAAATTACAAGTAGAATTGGCACAACTCGAATATATGCTACCTCGCCTGCGCGGTCGCGGGCGGGAGATGTCAAGGCTCGGTGCGGGAATTGGGACGCGAGGACCAGGTGAAACTAGACTTGAAACCGAACGACGAACGATTGGGCGGCGAATTGCCCAGCTACAGCAGGAAGTCAACCAGTTACAAGCCCATCGCGCCCGCATTAGAGAACAGCGACACCAGCAAGAAATTCCGGTTGTGGCATTAGTTGGTTATACCAACGCTGGGAAATCGACTTTGCTCAATGTGCTAACTCATGCGGAGGTTTACACGGCAGACCAACTCTTTGCCACCCTCGACCCCACAACGCGCAAGCTAGTCATTACAGAACCAGAAACTCAACAACGCCGGACAATTTTACTAACAGACACTGTAGGATTTATTCACGAACTACCGCCACCGTTGATGGATGCTTTTCGCGCCACATTAGAGGAAGTCGTTGAGGCAGATGCCTTGATTCATGTGGTAAATTTGTCCCATCCAGCATGGGAAAACCATATTACCAGCGTGCGGGAAATCCTCGACCAAATGCCTCAGATTCCAGCCAAAAGTTTGATTGCTTTTAACAAAATTGATCGCGCGGACAGCGAAACTTTGGCTAAAGCTACACAAGAGTACCCCCAAGCGGTGTTTGTTTCAGCGACCCAACGCTTGGGTTTAGAGACTTTAAAGCTGCGATCGCTGCAACTAATTGAAGAAAGCGTTGAGGCAATTGCACTGGCACAAAATTCACTATAACTAGAGAAAATCAAAATCATATGATACCGACCATCATTGTTCACGGTGGAGCAAAAACCATTTCACAAGATAAGGTTGCAGCCAATAACGCAGGATGCATAGCAGCAGCAGAAGCTGGTTGGATAGTGCTAATTAGTGGCGGTACGGCAACAGAAGCCGTGGAAGCAGCGATCCGAGTTCTGGAAGCTGACCCGACATTTAACGCCAGCCTGGGCGCAACTCTCAACAGCGACGGAGAGGTGGAGCTAGACGCAGCAATTATGGAAGGCTCCTTGAGTTGGGGAGCAGTTGCAGCAGTTCAAGGCATACGTCATCCAATCTCGGTAGCACGGCAGATTATGGATGAAAAACCCAGACTGCTAGTGGCGCGGGGTGCAGAACGCTATGCTGCAGACAACGGAGCCGAAATGTGTAAAAAAGAAGTCTTAATAGCCTCCGAGCAATGGCAGCAGTGGCAGGAGGATCGGAAAGTTCTGGATCGCCCTAACACCGTTGGTTGTGTGGCTTTAGATGCTAGCGGCGTTTTAGCTGCTGGAACCTCAACTGGCGGCACGACGAATCAGCAATCAGGTCGCGTCGGCGATAGTGCGGTTGTTGGTTGTGGCTTGTACGCTGACAATAAACTCGGCGCTTGCTCGACCACAGGTGATGGCGAGTCAATTATTCCAGTGGTTTTAGCTAAAACAGCAATCGATCTTTTGACTGGAGACAGACACCCCGACGAAGCAGCGCAAATGGCAATTGACACTTTAGCATCTAAGATTAAAGGAGAGGCTGGGTGTATTCTCCTAGACCGTCAAGGACGGATGGGCTGGGCGTTTAACTCATCACATATGGCTGGCGCTTATATGACCGTAGGGCAAGACAAAGTAGCTGCCTTTACTGGCAAATAATTCTCCCATTCTCCACAGAATTCGAGGTTGCTTGGAGATTCAGGAGACTCGTTAAGTTTAAACTAGAATTGAATTTCTCGATCGACAACTGCATCCTTATCTGAATGCGGTTTCTGTGAGGGCTGAATAAACTCAATGCACAACTTTGATTATTTTCAAGGAAGTTCTCTTTCCGCGCTGTTGGCTGCTGACATCACAGATGCATCTTATGGATTTATCCTAAATTACCCTGCTACTGCTAGTTGGGCTGCTTACCCCAACCGGAAAAAGTACTTTATCCAAGACGGTAGTAGTGAAGCCAGCAAAACTTCCTTCGACAAGATTTGCCAAAAGGAACCTTGGAAAAATTTGGCTGTTTTAGGTGATGCGATTCCAGGAATTGTCATCATTGAGCCGCCAAAGCCACTGCTAAATTATTGGCAGGAGCATTTTGGCAGCGCTGCCAAAATGGAGTTGATGGACTGCTCGACTTATCTAGACGATCTGAGCAACAGCGATCGCTTTGACAAACTAATTGTTCTATTTCCTTTTGATAATCTCAAACCTGAGAAACATGCCGTCGATCCTGACACCCACTACCGCTTACTGAGCAAAGTATCGTTAGCCTCCCTTGGCGTGCAATGTCCGAAATACTCAAGCTACAATCTGCATGACTTTAGTATTGAAGACATTCAATTACCACAATTTCCCTACTTAATCAAAACATCTTACGGGCTTTCGGGAGAAGGCACTTATATTATTAGAAATGCTAGCGACTTGAAATACTGCTTTGAAGAGATCGGGAAATATCTCGATATTCAACTGTTGGATACAATTATTGTCTCAGAATTTGTCAAGAATGCCGTACAAAACTACTGCGTGCAGTTCTATGTCAACAAAGCGGGAGATATAACACTCATTGGCACTACAACCCAGCTCGTCACAGGGGAGGGAAATTATCTGGGAGGGCTAATTCACTACCGCGAAACTGACATGAGCAAGTTCTTTGAGACGATCGCTAGCATCGGTGAGTATGCTCACCAACAGGGGTATTTTGGCTTTATTGGCTTTGACGTGTTGGAAGATAAAGACGGACAGCTTTATGCGATCGATGCCAATTTCCGCGTCAACGGCTCAACGCCAATGTGCCTGCAACGCAATACCCTATTGAGGCTAGGAAAGGAGGTAGCTAAATATTCTAGTGACTACCGTATGGAAGGAACATTGGAATCGATTTTAGTCAACTTGAAACCTGAATTGGATCGCAAGGATTTTATGATTTTGTCAGCTCTAGAGAAGGTGAAATACGGAAAAATTTACACCGAAATTTATGGAATTGTGACTGGAGAAACACCTGAGGAAATGCAACGTATCGAGCAGCACTTACAGAAGCAGGGATTGCAATTACTCAGTTAAATTGCATTGTGAGCAGCTATACAACCACTGTTCGAGCGGAATCATGCTTCGCTGGAGCGATCGCGATCGTCGCAGGCGCTGCGCGACTCGCAAAACTCTATTGTTGTTTAACTTTTGGAACTTAGGCAGAGCATGCTAAACGAACGAACTGCATCAGCAAATTGTTCGTTGCGCTCCATCAATCCCATATGTCCAGCAGGTTGCAGGATCGCAAGTTCTGCTTTAGGCAGCTCCATGCTCATATGCCTACTGGCTGCGGGAACAGTAGCGATATCAGATTTCCCGACGATCGCCAAAACTGGAATATTGATGTTTGGCAAAGTTGTATTTTCATTGAAGCGCAGCATTGCTAGCATCCCCCTGGCTAGTATGCCTGGTGAACCATGTAGACCTAATAGCGTTGAAAAGTTGAGTTGACCTCGTGTTTCTCTGCCTGTGAAGCCTGAGATCTCCGTAGTGACATGCATCGAGCCATTGAGATAGCTCAACCCACTCATCAACCAAACTAGAGGCGACAAAGCGATTGTCAGATACAGCAGAGGTTCTATCAAAGGCTTTTGCACGGCTTGTAAAAATCTGCTGAAGATAGAAGTCTTGACAGGATTGGTATAGGTAGTATCTACCAAAATTAAACCAGCAACCTGACGATTGAGATACTCTGGGAACAAGCGACAGAATGTAAGTATAATCATGCCACCCATGCTGTGTCCCAACAAAATCGCACGTTTATCTCCTACTAGAGATACAACTGCTTCTAAGTCACGCGCGTATTTTTCAATTGAGTAATCCCGATCTTTTGGCTTGCTAGATTTTCCCAGCCCTGGCAAGTCCCATACAATCAAGCGAAAATGGTTAGCTAGTTGTCGCTTTGCGTAGTACCAGACCGTGCTATTTGGTCCCCAACCATGAATCAAAATAATAGGCTGAGCATCGGCTGAACCATAAAACTCGACTTGAATTTCACTGCCGTCTGGTCGCGATATCCGCTGTACGGTATCGCTACGCATTGCTTTGGGTTCGTCAGTACCAGGACGACGCAGCAGAGAAACCGGAAGAAATCCTACAAACGACCAGGTGGACATTGCTATGCCCAATATTAACCAGGCACGATCGAGTAGTTCTCGATCGTACCATTGATGAATAATGTAAATTCCTCCTAAGAGTAGAGCGATCGAAAAGAGTCCGCTCAGCCATTGAAGCAGGAAATTGAGGGGCGTAAATAGCATAGTCCAGACCGTTTGGATGCTCAAAAATTTAACATTCTAGTTGTATCGATCGCGTCTTCTTAAAGAGTGAAGTACCAGAGCGGAGGAAGTAAGAGGAAGCTGAGAACTATTAGATTCGAGCGCGTGTTGTTGCGGTCATGGTAGCTTTTGTTAAAGAAGCTGCACGAAATAATCCTACCTCTATCTAAGTGTAGATAAATTTTATACTTCATCTTTGTTAGATAGAGTCAGCTGATCGCGCAGGCAGATTCGTTGATGACTTCAATAGGATCGCTCGATAACATTTCTGAGGAAGTCTTTGTTTTTCCAGCATCGTTTGCACAACAACGGCTTTGGTTTCTCGATCGCCTATTTGGCATTGAGCCGAGATCCGTGTAAAAACCTGCAAGATGGTCTGAAAACTCTTGCTAAATCTAGGTTTCATTTATTTATTTTGCTTCAATCATTCCAAAAATCCTGAAAGCGTTTTGGAGATAACTCTGTGTAGCGAACAGTGTGCTGAATGTTTTTATGCCCCAGGTAAGCTTGTATCGCTCTGGTGTCGTGTCCCCTACTTGCCAGGTAAAAACCACAAGCGTGGCGTAACATATGTGGATGTACGCTCAAAGACAATCCAGTTTCAATCCCTGCTCGTTCGATAATGCCTCTAGCTGTGGCAGCAGCCATCGCAGTGCCGCGTTCTGAAACAAACAGGTAGGGAGAATGAGGATATTCCCGTTGTAACTGTCGCACAGCTCTCAGTTCTCTGCCTCGTAGTGGGTGGGTTGAACTGACACCGTGCTTGAGTCGATTAATGTAAATCGTACCACCAGCAAAATCTATCTGCTCCCATCGCAGTGCTACTAACTCAGAGACACGCAGACCGTGACGATATGCCAGTAAGATTAGAGTCGAGTCTCTTAACCCATGTCTGCCAACATGATGGGCAGCTTTAACCATCGCCTCTACTTCATTTGGGAGTAAATGCTCTCGCGTTCGTTTTTCGGAGTTAGAAATTTTTTTGGGTGGAGCAGTACGAGACATATGAAACCAACTTGCCCATAAACGACAATTGGGCGCTACATGGTTAAGTACGGCAGAATCAACTCCTAACACCATTCAGTTTATTAAACTTCCCCATAAAGAGTTGTTTTTGGTAATGTTTTGCTAAGTTTAACTGCGAACCAGAAAGGGACTCCAACAGCAAGTGCTATACCTAACTGGGTAATTTCACCGTTCTCATGCGCTCGTGACCACGATTGAACGTACCGCTTACCCCAGATTCAAACAATATCCAGACCCGAAAGAATTAGCCCAATTTTATACACCAACGGGTGAAGAAATCCAGTTGGTCAAGTCTCGTACTAAAAGCCATGAAGGATTTTTCAGTTTCATGGTGATGTTGAAATCTTTTCAGAGACTGGGATATTTTCCCCATCCTGAGTGCGTGCCAGAAGCAGTTATCAAGCATTTACGGTCTAGTTTAAAGTTGCAAGATTGGGTAAAAGCGATTCCCTCAGAACGCCAACGTTACACTTACCAAAAAGCGATTCGAGAATATTTGGGAGTCAAACCTTACGATAAAGATGTCCAAAAATTAATCGCTATTCTTGTTGCTGCGGAAGCAGAAGTCAAAGATCATCCCGCCGATTTAATTAACGTGGCGCTATACGGAATTGGTGAAGGAGCGATACGAACTCCCTGCGTTTAGTACCCTAGACCGCTTGATTGGTCATGTCCGTTCGCTCGTCAATAACCGCTTGTTTACGCGAGTAGGAGTTGGACTTTCTACTGCCGAGCAGATTTATTTAGATCGGTTACTGGTAGGAGAAACAGACGAATCAATCGCTACACTTAATTTACTCAAATCTCCACCCAAAAGAACAACGTTGAGTGGCATGAAACTATTACAAAGTAAGTTTGATGCTCTGATGACTTTTGGCGATGCTAAGCGGTTATTATCTGAGATTAACCCTACCAAAGTTAGATATTTCGCCGCCCAAGCCAGAGCAATAGATATATCTGAGTTTCAAGATCTCAAAGAACCTAAGCGCCGGACATTACTGTTATGTCTGCTGTACGAAGCGCAGGTCAAAACCCGCGACTACTTAGTAGAAATGTTTCTCAAACGCATCCTCAAGATTCATAATAATGCCAAACAGCGATTGCAGGAACTACGAGAAAAGCATTTGGCACAAACATCAGAGTTATTGGAGACTTTAGCAGAAGTCTTAACAGCATCGCGCATAAGCATCTGATGATGCAGTGCTGGGACACAAGGTACAATCCATTTTGGACGAGCGTGGCGGTTGGGAGTTACTGCTACACAAATATGAAGAGATTGCTGCCTACAACACCAACAACCATTTGCCTTTATTGTGGCGGTTTTATTCAGCTCATCGGAAAACGCTGTTTAGTTTGGTACGTTCTCTTTCTATTCTTTCAACCTCTGCGGATGAGTCGGTAATTGATGCATTGAAGTTTGTTTTAGATAACGAACAGAAGCGAGGCAAATATTTACCTTTTGAAATTCCTTTAGATTTTCTTAGTCATAACTGGCGAACGCTGGTTATCAAAGAAGTTGAAGGGACTAAAGTTTTAGTCCGCCAACAATTAGAAATTTGTATTCTTTCTTACTTAGCAACTGAACTCAAGACTGGGGATGCTTGTGTTGTTGGTTCGGAAAGCTACGCTGATTTTCGAGAACAATTGCTAACTCTATCAGAATGTGAACCCATGATAGAGTCATATTGCCATCAGTTGGGATTTCCCAGCAATCCAGAAGATTTTGTTGAGTATTTGCGTTCGTGTTTAACACAAGTAGCGATTGAAGTAGATAAGATTTGTGCAGATGGAAAGCAAATCACCATCAATCAGGATGGCGAACCTGTATTGAAGCGGCTGGCATCACCGGATATACCAAAAGAAGTGGAACAACTAGAGGAGAAAATCCGCTCTTTGATGCCGGAGCGTAGTGTTTTAGATATTCTTTGTAATGTCGAGCATTGGCTCAACTGGACGAGACACTTTGGTCCAGTATCGGGCAGCGAACCTAAATTTCACTCCTGTGCCCAACGATACATTTTCACGACTTTTGGCTATGGCTGCAACCTCGGACCCAATCAAACGGCTCGTCATTCTAGGGGTGTGGTCACATCTCACATGATTTCTTATACTAATCGTCGCCATTTCAGTACGTCCAAAATTGAAGCAGCGATCCGAGATATCATCAATGCTTTCAACCGTTTTAGCCTGCCGTCAATTTGGGGAACGGGAAAAAAAGCCGCTGCCGATGGGAGTAAGTTTGAGATTTACGAAAATAATCTACACAGCGAGTACCATATACGTTACGGCGGGTATGGTGGGATTGCCTACCATCACGTTTCTGACAAATACATTGCTTTGTTTACCCACTTCATTACCTGCGGTGTCTGGGAAGCCGTGTATATTTTGGACGGATTGTTGAAAAATCTTTCTGATATTCAACCGGATACTTTATACGCGGATACCCAAGGACAGTCAGCACCTGTATTTGCTATCTCCTACCTTCTTGGAATCAAGTTAATGCCGCGCATTCGCAACTGGAAAGATTGTATTTTCCTGCGCCCCAGTGCGGATGCCACCTACAAATATATTGACCCTTTATTTAAGGGAGTGGTCAATTGGAACCTAATCAAAACTCACTGGCATGACATGATGCGGGTGGTGTTGTCGATTAAGGCAGGTAAGGTCATGCCTTCTACACTCCTACGAAAATTGGGCAGCTACAGTAAGAAAAACCGTCTAACCCTTGCTTTTCAGGAGCTGGGTAAGGTCGTGCGAACAATGTTTCTGCTGGAGTATATCTCTAACGTCAGGATGCGACAGGAAATTAACGCTATCACAAATATTGTCGAGAAGTACCATCACTTCCTGGATTGGGTGTTTTTTGGCAAGGATGGTGCAATTACTGAAAACGATCCGATTGAGCAAGAAAAGCGATTTAAATATCTCGACTTGGTAGCAAGTGCCGTGATCTTACAGAATACGGTAGATATGTCGCGCTTCGATTCAGACATTAATGGCACAAGGTGAGACAGTAAATCATCGACAGCTCAAAGCTTTGAGTCCTTATGTGACAAGACATCTCAAGCGGTATGGGGATTATGTGGTGAATTTGCAGAACATTCCACAGCCGTTGGAGGCAGCGATTCATCTCCCACCAGAAATCTTTGAAGCTCAGTGATAACAAGGGTTTTCAGATCATCTTGCCGGTTTTTACACGGATCTCGGCGTGCGACTCGTTTCTGCCCAAAGTCAAACCTGCCAAGGTTATGAAATAAGGCAGAGTCAATGGTTCAGAACCTTGACAACTCAACTTCTGTGTGGTGAGTCCAATTAGGACAATTCCATCTCCCCTGGTGCTGGGGTAACAGCGTATCCCTCATGCGTGCGACTGACTATCAACTGTGTGAAGCAGGGATAAAAGGCGGTAACTCTAAACCCGTTAGGGAACTCCGTCGAGCCTAGCTGTATATGGCTAACTTGAAGTGAATCCACGTTTGAACCATCGTCAACGTGAACAAGCCCAGACGGGTTAACGGGCTTGCCCAAAATGGGAAAGGATAAAAGAGACAGGCGGTTGCCGAGCCGACCTAGTAGCACTCTCACTAAAACCCGGTGGAAAGTGGAAGCCTAAGTACAGCGAAAAACGGAAGTTGGGAACGAGATAACCCTCACAGGTACTCTCTGAATCGGTCGATACCAGAGTAGGGAGTCACCCGGATGTCCTGAGAGGGAAGGATTGCCTCAGAAGCCAACGGCTTGGGGAAAGCCCAAGCATATGCAGACGGAGGCACAACAACCTGGAAAGTAGAGTTGTTAGTAGCAATTAAACGTCATGAGCGAGTTAAAGACTACGTATGAATGGAGTACTATCCCCTGGCGCAAACTGGAGCGGAAGGTATTTAAGTTGCAAAAACAAATCTACCGAGCCGCTTGTTGTGGCAAACGAGCAAAAGTTCGCTCTCTTCAACGACTCCTAATTAAATCTTGGGCAGCAAGAACACTAGCAACGCGACGAGTTAGTCAAGACAATTCCGGCAAGAAAACAGCAGGGATAGACGGCTTAAAGTCTCTAACCCCAAAACAACGGCTGGTTCTGGTCGAAAGTCTAAAGCGACACCAAGGTAAATCTACACCTACTCGTCGCGTTTGGATTCCCAAACCAGGTTCATCAGAGGAAAAAAGACCCCTGAATATCCCTATCATCTTTGATAGAGCTAAACAAACTCTATTCAAAATGGCACTAGAACCAGAATGGGAGGCGAAATTCGAGCCAAACAGTTACGGATTTCGCAGTGGGCGCTCTTGCCACGACGCGATTGGAGCAATCTATCTCAGTATCTGTCACCAACCTAAGTGGGTATTGGATACAGATATTTCAAAATGCTTCGATCAAATCGCGCATCAACCGCTGGTAAAGAAACTTAACACTAGCCCATTCATCGCCCGACAAATTCGGGGATGGCTAAAGGCTGGAGTGATGGACAACTTCAATTACTTTGAAACGTCACAAGGCGTTCCGCAGGGTGGTTGTCTGTCCCCCCTACTGGCAAATGTGGCACTACATGGTATGGAAAAGCATATCACCTGCACCTGTAAAGGTGCTAAGGTAATTCGCTATGCCGACGACCTAGTGGTGATTCATCATAGTCACAAGGTAATCCAGCAGGCTCAACAAGTTCTTTCCCAGTGGTTGCAGAAGATAGGATTGGAATTGAAACCCAACAAAACCCGAATCTGCCATACCCTTAACTCGGTTGATGGACAAGTCGGGTTTGATTTTCTTGGCTTCCACGTTCGTACCTATGAGGCGAGCAAGTACAAGTCAGGGAAATCCATGAAGGGTTTCAAAACTATTATCCAACCAAGTGCCGCAGCAATTAAGCGACAATCCCAAAAATTAGGAGAGGTGATGAAAAATCACTCAGCAGCACCCCAAGCTGCTTTGATAGACCACCTCAACCCGATTATTCGTGGTTGGTCAGCTTACTACTCTTCCCAATGCAGCAAAGAAGCCTATTCGCATTTAGACTTCCTGCTGTATCAAAAGCTGCGAGCTTGGGCAAAACGTCGCCATCCAAATAAAACCGGACATTGGATTGCTAGTCATTATTGGCTGGTCAATAGTGGTGGTGGTTGGGTCTTTGCTTCTAAACAAGACAATAAACTGCCACGACTTGTGAGGCATAACGAAACTCCAATTGTGCGACATATTAAAGTTCAAGGTTGTCGTAGTCCGTTTGATGGTGACTGGAGTTATTGGGCTAAGAGAATGGGTAAACACCCTGAGTTACCCTCTCAAATTACCAAGCTGTTGAAGCAACAAAAAGGTAAATGCCATGAGTGCGGACTCCATTTTCAGCTAAGTGACCTGATGGAAGTCCACCATCTGGACGGTAATCACAATCACAACAAATGGGGTAACTTGGCTTTACTTCACCAACATTGCCACGACCAAGTTCATCAAGGTATGCATGACAAGCACCAGGTTGCTGAGGAGCCGGATGAATCTAACGGTTCACGTCCGGTTTTGCAGACGAGTCGGAGGGGTGACTCTCCGGCTTAGTTTAACTCAATGCCCATACAAGCCGATCCAAAAGCTGCTATGTCTTTTGCGTGTTCTACCTTTTTCTTGCGGACGACAGACATAAGGTTGCTGCCTTTGTAATCGAGTTCTTTGCCCTTGCAACCATGCAGAAGTCAAAGATATAGCAATGAACAAAATTAATCGCACAAGTCTATCAGGTGAAGCTTTTGACCCTTCCAGATTGTAACCGCCACTCTTACAATCACGGAACATGGCTTCAATTCCAACCCTTTGACTATAGATCTGAATTGCAGTTTTTAAATCAGGTAAATTAGTTAATAAATACCAAGCCTCAACAAGCTTGCTTACCGCGATACTTTCTTTTCCAGTACACAGCTAAATTGAAGCGACCCTTTCCTACTTTTTGAGTTAGATTGATATCGGTCGTGAATTGCCGGATTCCTGGATGAATAGGAATACTATTTAACGGTTGAAATGAGTGTCTTTTTTCACGAAACGTAGTGTTCTGTTTTTGGCGTAGCACAAAGCTAACATTCTCTCCGTGCAACCAACTTGCAAGTTCTACGCTATGAAACTCTCTATCGCCAACCACAACTAATTTATACTTCTTTAACAACCGAATTACCGGACGTAATACTTTTTGTTGTTCTACTAAATTACTGCTTCCTGCTTTCTCCAATAAGCACCAATATATTGGAAATCCTCTTTTTTGGTAAATCGCACTGACCATCAATACATTATTTTCTTTCCACTGCGTCCTATCTATTGCAATAATTAGTTGTGAACCAGCTTTTACTTTTTGACTGAGAACTTCTTCAATAATCGGAAACCATAACAGTACTACACTCAAAGCATTCAGGCTGAGAAACCGTTGCAAATGCCGCCGGCGGCTGTTCTGTTGTATTGGTAACGGTAGCGTCGCCGCTAGCCTTTCTATCCTCACTTGCTTTTGATGCTGTAGTAGCCATACCAGCATTTTTAGGGTAATTAGTTGTGATTGTGTCAGGTATTTCTGTAGCAATGTTTGATAAAATGTCGCTTCTCATTTTTGATTACGGTCTTGTTAATCTACGAGACCGTTCTTTTTTACCATAAATCCCGTTCGATTTCCTCTCAAGAAAGTCTGTTGTCAATAAGCAGAGGATTTTTCCAGGAGGCGGCAAATGGCTAAGCCTTTGGCAGTAAAGGGTTTCGGACACTTGTCGCCCCCTGAAGACGAGCAGCCACGCCACCAACGGGGAAGACCAACCGCGCAGCGGCAACGCAGCCAGAGGGGAACCGCAGAGGACCGAACCGCGCAGGATACTTGACTTTTCGCGCGCTGCTATGTAACTTTCTTCTTCAAGCAGCGCAAAGCCAGAGGGGAACCGCAGAGGACAGAAGCAACAGCCGCGCAGCGGAACCGCAGAGGACGGAGACAGCGACCGCGAGACAACCCTTACCTCTCTTCTTTTTTTCTCTCTCTTCTCTCTTCTCGCACGGCGTGGAGCGAAGCGGAGCGCGGTGCCATTGCGGAGCAAAGACCCCAAGAAAAGAGCATACACGCAGCGAAGCGTAGTGTAAAATGCCTTTTTTGGTCTTTGCGTAGCACTCCTTCGGTTCGCAGCGAAGCGTAGAACGGAAGGGTAAATAAACGCGCGAAGCGCAACAGCTTAGATCTGAGAGCTTCAAACCAAATCGCAAGATCTTTATGGCGATCTCCACGCGCGAACTGCAACAACTTCTTTTGTTTAATGTTGCGAGCGCGGATCTATCAGAATTGGGATCTATATCTCTCATCAAGCGTTAAGCGGGGAAACGTAGGCTCTAGCTCCCAATCGATCGCATAGCCCCTCACCCGTTGGGAACCGCCGCCCGAAGCCAGCGATGCTGTCTTCCGGCTGTCCCCGACTCTAGCGCCGCGTTCCCTTCGGTCACGCCGCGCATCGGAAATACTTGTCCAGCCGAAGGCGTGGATATCCAGTTTACAGGCGGACAAGACTGCGATCGCTAATATTAATTCATCTCGCTTGACATCTTGTTCGCAAAACGAGAACATAGAGATATATAAAAAACTTTATTGATTTAAATACCTATTTTTAAACTTACTTTTATGCACGTTATTAGCCGAAGAACACTTTTGGAATTTGCCCAGAAACACGCTGATGCTTTGACTCCGCTTGATGAATGGTATAGGGTTGCGAATACTGCACAGTGGAAAAGTCTAGTTGAGGTGAGACAATTTTATCCAAGTGCCGACGCTGTAGGAAACTTTACGGTTTTTAACATCAAGGGCAATGATTATCGACTTGTCGTACACATTGATTATCGAAGACAGATAGCTTACATCAAATATGTTTTGACCCACGCTGAATATGATAAGGAGAAATGGAAAGATGACCCTTACTTTTGATAAAAATGTTTATGGCTCCCTGCTGGTAGAATTTCAGCCAAAAGTAGTGGAGACTGAGGAAGAAAATGAGAAGTATTTGGAGATTATTGAAAAGTTAATGGCGGAAAAAAACCGCACTCCAGAACAGGATACTCTCTTGGATCTTTTGGTAACTTTGGTTGAAAAGTTTGAGGACGAACACTATCAACTTGGTGGATCGACTCCACAATCCATTCTCTTGCACTTGATGGAAGCAAGGGATTTGAGGCAAGAGGATTTAATCGGTGTGATTGGTTCTAGGGGAGTGGTTTCTGAAGTGGTCAATGGTAAACGGAGTATTAGTAAAGCTCAAGCTAAGGCTTTGGGGGAATTCTTTCATGTATCCCCTGAATTGTTTATTTGATGCATCTGATGTTGTCCACTGGGCATATTGATGGACGTATCTAGTACTTGGTGGAGCGCAGAGAATAGTACAAGCAATCAGATCTAACATTAATCGCCCACATTTACGTCAATGAGAACGGATAGAGCAGTTTGGGCAAAGGTTGCGCCTTCTGGTGATTGTTCAATCGTTGCCATCAAGCTTGCGCCACCAATGAGCAGCAAATACTGCCGCGAAAAAAAGTCTGGGTTTTTGACCCCTGCCTCTGCTGCTAATTGCATAATGATTTGGCGAATGGACTCGCGTAAATCGATGGAAACCTGATGAGCTTTGTGGGAAGCATCTGCAATTTCTAGAACAGCATTGATGAAGGGGCAGCCCCGAAAATTGGGACTCGCGTACCAGTCTCGCAGCACGTCAAAGGTAGACAATAAACGCTCTTTAGCTGTATTGCCACGCTCAGATACAGCTGTCTCAAACCAGTCTATCCACTGAGCAGCACGATACTGCATGACGGCTTCGATTAATAAGTCTTTTGACGGAAACCATCGATAGAGCGTCCGTTTAGCAACCCCAGATTCCGCAATCACTTCATTAATACCCACATGCTGAATGCCTTTGTGGTAGAACAGTTCAGACGCAGTTTCGAGAATTTGTTGTCGAGCGTGACTAGATTCAGTACTCATAGTGAGTAGACAAGTTTGTCTCCTTTAGCCTACAATAACATTTCAATTAGGTAGACAACTCTGTCTACCACGTACTTTTGGAGGCAACTGTCAATGGATTTCCCCATCTACACCATCGATACCGCTCCTGAAGCGTCCAAAGCCGCATTAGCTCAGGTGGAGGCAACATTTGGCTTTATTCCGAATCTAGAAGGAGTTTTTGCCCAAGCGCCATCTCTCTTAAAAGGCTCGATGGCACTGTGGAACTTATTTGAAGCCACCAGTTTCACGTCTGTCGAGCAGCAAGTCATCTACCTGACCGCAAATTATGAACACGAATGTCATTACTGCATGGCGGCTCATTCTGGTTTAGCAAAGACGATCGGCATGGCGGCTGACGATATTCAGGCACTGCGGAACGGAATACCGTTGGGCGATCCAAAATTACAAGCATTGCGGCAGTTCACCCAACGCATGATTCAAGCGCGGGGTTGGTTGGAGGAGCCTGAGATTGAAGCATTTTTAGCAGCAGGTTATAGCCAACAGCAAGTGTTGGAAGTCATTCTAGGAATTGCAATTAAAATCATGCACAATTACACAAACCATATTGCCAAAACGCCACTCGACAAACCGTTTCAACCTCATGTTTGGTCAAAGCCTGCGGTCGCAGTGTAGGTTGCATTCAAGCTAGCTAGAGCGATCGTTGCGTTTGGTTATCGTCTGCAATTGCCTTTTATTTTTTTCTTCAGCAAAAGTAATATTGTCATTGCATCGTGCGCCAACTACAACCACTGAAAATACTTACAGTCAGAGACGCGATCGCCTTCTCATTAGTCGAATATTTACATCTGCGGAGTTTAAACACAAGAGTAATAGTGCTATCGCACTAACTATTGTCTGTAGGAAAAGCAGCTGTAATAAAACTGCAATTATCATGAGGAACTACTCAGGGCATCACACTCAGACGCATCTTTACCTATCTTGGTTGCTCCCAGTATTGTCATCACCACAACGCACTTCTGTTTGCTGGTATCAGTTGCACTCAAGTTGATTCTGTAGGGGATGACATCCTCATTCTTCACAGCGCCGCGATAGTCAAACTGAATCATGGTTGCTGGATAGGTCACGGTGACGGTGGGATCGACATCTTGAATTGTTGTTGGTGGAGATTTTGTAAGTTTGTCCTTCTTAGCCTCTGACTGAGCGCCCATGACTTCCCAGTACACCCTATCGGCAGCTTTACTCAACTTCTGCTGCTGGACGAAGGCAGCCCAGGAGGGAGCAGCGAACGCGGCTAAAATCCCAACGATAATGACAACAACTAAAGTCTCAATTAGAGTAAAACCCTCTAGATTCAGCTTTCTATCTTTCATCTGCGTGCCTTTCTATAGTCCCAAGGTTTTTCATAGTTGCCAGCCCACACGCCGACATGATTAGATTTAGCGATCTCCTCTGCCGAAACAATTGCATTGCGACTGGGACAGTTGCCTGAATACTTGGCGTAATGGTACGCAAGACCAGCCTTTGCCTGTTCCTCGTTGAGAAACTTGTCCTTACCACCGACAGAAGTGAAGATCTCGGCTACTTTCCTGCCATAGCGATCGCTTTCAATTATCGATACCTGCACTTCTCCATGTGCTTCGTCAATCAGCCGCCGTAGGTTGGCTTTTGATTCTTTGCCTAAAGGCTGGAACTTTTCTGGTGCATCAATGCCACAGAACCGAAGTTTCTCTTTGCGATTGCCCTGTACTACCGTAATCGTGTCACCGTCTGCGACTTTGACGACCTGCCAGCTTTCATCCGATGACTCGATCGCACTTTCGCGGCGTAGTTTGGGAATCAGGACAAATAGAGCGATCGCTAACATTGGCAGCACAAAGATCCATCGCTTCATCGCTTTTTACTCCCCTGCTCTTTCGCTTGGGTTCCCCACTCGCAAACTTTCCCATCGCGATCGCCGTCTAGCCCTTCCGTCCCTGGATCTCTCCTATCAAAAGCTGCTTGGGCTTCCTCCCTAGATTGAAAACAGGAGCATTGCAGCCGTACACCACAGAGACTATTGAGATTGACCATTTGCCCCAGGCGAAGTTCTAGATAACAAAGGGGTTCCCAAGTGTGCGGTTGTGGCGGCGGAATGAAGTTCATCGTTTGTTCTTATTTTGCTGAGAAACTTTATTCAACTTTTTGTAATTTGCTCCGTATCTACAGCGATGCAAGTACAAATGTTTTATGCCAATTTAGTAGAGGCAGCCACAGAACGGAGTTGCAATGAGTGCCGTGGCTGATCCTCTAATATATTCTTCCCAAAGATTTTAGATTTGCACTCATGAACGCTAAAAAAGTTTCTGCTATTATTGCTGCTCTCGGTACGCTGACTATTGGTATTCTGCCAGCATCCGCTGAGGTGGTTGCCACGAAGACTGCTGACGGTGGCATTGTGGTATCGGGACTAACCGATTACAGCTCCTACACGATTGAATACAGCGGCGCTCCCAAAATAAGGAGAGCCTCCGCTAATGCCTGCGGTGTAATCGCCTTATCTGATTCTGAATCATACCCAATTGACTCTTCTTCTTCTTTCACTAGAGGGGGGACAAGCTATACAATGGCTAGTCTGACAGTCGGTGCAGCTCCCAAATGCAGTGATGGTAACTTAGCTGCTACTCCTCCCGCATCGGTTTTTAAAGATAGTAACGGCAACGTGTATATCACGGGGCTGACCGCTTACTCTAATACCGAAATTACTTACAACAGCGTTCCCTCCACTCGCAGAGCCAAGGCGAATGCATGTGGAATCGTCGCTCTGAGGAATGATGCCAACTATCCGCTCTCCAGCTCTCCTGTCATGGTCAAGTCTGAAGCTGGCTCTGAAGTGAGTAACTTTACGCCTAATAGCTTGACTACAAGCGATTCACCCATCTGTGTCAAGGGCAAAACATATTTTCCTGAAGGCTGGTCTATGGGCAGCTGAAATTCCAAAGGGGGTGGGAGACAGAATCGCGACGACAGAGGGCAGGGAACAGAAAATAGGAAGCAGAAAACAGGAGGTAGAGGACAGAACGGAAGATGAAGATTGGAGAAAAAATTCAACCAGCCTCCAGTGTTCTTTTGTATCTCCCTCGTCTCCCTTGTGTCTCCTGTCCCCTTCTGGGGTGACAAACTAATTAGAGATGAAAGCCCTGCATCACAGGGAGGTTTAAAGTAGCCTCCCTTTTATTTCAGCTATTGTCCCTGCCTACAACGATCGCGATCGCCTGCTCAAATATCTCAAAGCTTTGTAGCACCAAACATATCTATACAACTCCTATGGGGTAATTGTTATCGAGTGCAACTCAACTGCACCAAGCAGTCTAACGCCTTACTACTCAACTAGCCGCCTCCTCCATCTGTGCTAAAATCCCTCCAGTAATTGATGAGCAGGTAATGATGGGTGAAGGCTGGCTGCTTCCAGGCGGGATTAGAAGTTGGGTAAGTTACCGCAGTATCCTCAGCATCGGTAGTGCTGGAAGTATCCTTAGGCGGTTTCTATCAAACAGAATACCAGTTGAGCTAAGATGCAATTATGCGCTCAACCTTGTAGGAGCAAAGCCTTG
>NZ_RSCK01000066.1:0-35791 GCF_003991895.1 Chroococcidiopsis cubana SAG 39.79 | reverse complement strand
ATGACCCACATCAACGTATTTGCCGCTCACAAAGCCAAGTCAGGCTATCTTTGGGCTTAGAAAGTTTTAAAGTCCCACTAGTACGGGCTATCGCTAACAAACCCGCCCCTACAACTGAACAAACGGGTTTAATTGCAACATTATTTGCTCTATTACAGACATGGACAAAAAACCCGCCCCTACGACTTCTGCCTTCTCACACTAATAGTAAGCGCTCTTATAGCTTGTCGTCACTCCGTTAGCAACTGCACCAATGACAGGGCTACCGACAATTTTTAAGCTTTCTAATGCCTTTGCCAGCGCCGAACGATGAGCTTTACCCATACCTACGACTAAAATACTCGCATCTATATGGGCAGAGAGGAGATTGCTATCTGCTAGTCCTAATAGTGGCGACGTATCGTATACGATCAGATCGAAAGCAGATTCAAACTGTTTTGCTAGGTTTTGCATCTTGTGAGATGAGAGCAAATGGGCAGGATTGGGTGGAATTTGTCCGGCTGTCAAAACGTACAAACTCTCGACTTCTAACGAAGTCTTGCTGACAGAAAGTTCGGCGCGATCGCTATTCTTGATTGCAACTGGTTCGCAATTGACTCGATGCAACACATCTTGAAAATTGATGTCATTCACGATTACATTACTTAAGCCAACGGTGTTACTTAAACCCAAGCGTTTGTGAATGTTAGGATTTCGTAAATCCGCATCTACTAGTAGCACTCTCTGCCCCATCATGGCGGCTGTTTGAGCTAAATGGAGTGCCACGGTAGATTTCCCTTCTTCCGCAGCAGCAGAAATGACAGCCAAAGAGCGGATCGGCTTATCGAAACCCAGAAAGCGAATATTCGTGTACAAAGAGCGCAAAGATTCCCAAAACTGAGCCATAGTTTGCTGTTGAGTTTGTGGCTTTTGTTGGCTCGATTTTGCGATCGGATTGATAGATTTTACGAGTTCGGTAACACCAGCCTTAACCGAACTCGCGTCTTTCTTCAGCGGAATTTCTCCGAGTAGTGGCAATCGGGTTAAATCTTTCACATCTTCAGGCGTATGAATCACATTGCTGAATTTTTCGATCAGCAATGCCACTGCAATACCCGTCAATAAACCCATGACTGCCCCCAACATTAAATTACGTTTCAGGCTCAACGAAGACGTTTCAGGGTCAGTAGGAGGAGTGATCAGTTGCCAAGGCACTTGTTTCTGTGCCAAATCGATGCGTAATGCTTCGCGCTTAGTTAAAAACTGATTTAAGTTTTCGGAAGCAATTTTCAATTGCCCTACGAGATCGTCATTCTGGCGTGCCAAGGCGGGAAATTGCTTGACCTGCTGTCTTAATACAATATCGGCTTGAGTCAGCGCTTTATTTTCTGCCTCTAAGGTTTGAATCTGGTTAGCCGCCTCTAAAAGTTGCTGTGTTTGTTGCTGGCGAATAGTATTGGTAGAGGCAAAGGCTGGCAGCTGTCTTGATACTTGTATATTCTTGCCTAAGATGGCTCTTCTTTCCTGTTCTACCAAGGGGAGTAAATTTTGTTCCTGCGATCGCAGTGCCTGAACTGTAGGACTATCTTCCCGATATTGCGCTGCTGTAACGGCAATCCTGGTTTGGATCTGTTGCAATTGGTTTAACAATGCTTGATAGCGGGGTGCTTCACTCAAGGCTGTGACGACTGCTGCTTCTGGCGATCGCATTTGTAACTGCTGCTGTAATGCATTGTAGAGGGCGCGAGTTCTGGCTAATTGGGTCTGCGTTTCTCGCCGTTGTTGCGTAATTTGATTCAGTCGGTCGGTCAGCTGTCTACCTTGCCCTTCAGTATCGATTAAGTCATATTTTTGCCGAAATGTTTGGAGTCTTTCTTGTAAAGATTCAACTTGCTGCCGTAATTTTGGTAACTGCTCCTCGATAAATTGAAGTCCCATTCGTACGTCAGACCGACGCTCTTCTAAGCTATAAACTAGATAAGCTTTAGAAAGAAGATCCATTACGTACTTAATCTTTTCTGGATTTGGATCTCGGTAAGTCACTGAAATAATATTAGTATTTGGCAGTCGTTCAAACTTGAGCTTGGTCAGATCGGTATTTGGATACTGCGTTAATACTTGCTGGGCAACAGGAGTCATGATTTTTGGACTCTGTAATACCTTAATTTCAGTTTCATTAATAGTTCTTTGTTCGGTTTTGATTTCGTTGAGAGGAGATATCGATAGCTTATTCTCAGCAGTTATCGGTTCGAGCAGTAAATCAAACTTGCCTTCATAGACTGGTTTACTTAGTAAACCATAAACTACTGCCGCGGCTGCAACTGTGGTTGCTACACTCGCAACTACAAGCATTCTTCTTTGAACTGCGGCAATTAGCTTTCCTATGTTTAAACCACCTTCATCACCTTCTTCTAGCTGTGCTTTAGATGCCAAAGGTAAAGCCTGACTTTGAGGACTATTGCTCTCAGTTAAAAATTTCTGAAGATGGTTTTTAGTCTCCATTCTGGGTTTCCACTTATTGTTTACTCATAATGCACTCGTAGTTTTAAGTTTGAATAAACTTTATCCTATGAGGGCGTATAGGGAGGCATATAGATACTTATTCTATGGAAATTTAACTAATAGTTAAATGCTTAATGGTTTGACTTACTTTGTGCTATTAGCTTACCTATGTTTCGGCTCTGAAAAGTCAGAGTTTAGTTTCTATTTAACCGAATACACGGCTATAAAAATATACTGCGCGATCGCAGTTCACTCTGACCTTTGCCGAAAATCACTTGTTAAAACGACTATGTAGCAAACCAACCTATATTAGCTAGTCTTCTTTTATACTACACATTTATTGAGGATTTACGGAATTTTTATATTTTATCGCTCAATTATAAACATTAAGTAAAATTTCGGATATGCATATTGAATTTCTTACTGGTTTCTTGCATGAATCGTAGTTTTATCTAGCAAGCAAGTGGAGCGAAAGTAATTAAAAAATAATGAGGTGAGCCGAATAACTCCTAAATCTAAGCCAAAGGCACAGGAGCTTAAAAAAGCATGACTTAAATTCGATCAAAAAATTATAAAAGCGATCGATGTCATGCCAAATTTTTACGACTTTCACAGTTAGGAAATGATCTGCACGTACTTTCACCGATCGCAAAAATACGGAAGCGATCGCTGCTATGCGATCGAGACAAGATTATCGAAACGAGTTGTATAGTAGTTCTAAATGATTCGTAAAGTAGGCTTCTAGCCTGCGGCAGGCTAGAAGCCTGCTCCACGTTCATGAATCAAATAGGATTGCTATAGTTGCTGCACTGTGGAATGAGAATGCCACGATCTATGAGTTGGTTCATGGTAGCTTGAACTTTAGCTATAGGTAACTCAAGCTTATAAGCAACTAGTACAGCACTACAGAAAGGATGGCGTTGGAGTACGTTGAAGACGTTCTGCTCTAAGTCGCTCATGAATCTGTCCTCCCATCTGTTATTGTCTCAAAAATAGGACGAGAAAGTGAATAAGCTGTGAAGTCGGGAGATAAAATTTTTCTCACGCTTAATTTACGCATCACCACTCGCGGGTAGAGTGACGGTAAAAATCGTACCTTGTCCGAGAGTACTTTCGGCAGTAATTTGTCCTTGGTGGTTGGCAACAATCGCAGCCGCAATTGCTAAACCCAGTCCCGAACCTGTTGATGCTTGTACTGCTTGCGATCCTGTCGCGTGAGTCCGAGCAGGATCGACGCGATAAAAGCGATCGAATAAGTGAGGTAAAGCAGTTTCGGGAATACCAATACCCGTGTCTTTAACTTTGACTTGAAGGCGAGAAGAGAGGAGCGAATGGTAGGGGCGCGCAGCAGTGCGCCCGTACAGAAGGGGCGGAGAAAAAAGTTCTTTGTTAGTAGAGATATGTTGTAGCTCGACCCGAATTTCACCACCTTCTGGAGTGTAATGTATAGCATTACCAATCAAGTTTGTAAATAATCGTGCTAGTTGATTCCAGTCTCCCTGGAGGGTAAACCAATCGTCTTCGGTTTCTGTCTCCGTTGGTGCGGTTAAATCTAGGAAAATTTTGATCTTCTTTTCTGCTGCGGCGAATTGCTGTTCTTCTACTACTTCTATTAATAGTGCGTCTAAGGGACAGGTAGAAAATTGTGGCTGAACGATCCCGCTATCTTGACGTGCTAGAAATAATAAGTCATCCACGAGACGACCGAGGCGTTTAGTTAATCGTTCTACTACTTTTAACTGTTGTCCGTATTTTAACGAGCCTGCGCCTTGTCCTCCGGCTGAATCTAATTCTGCTAAAGCCACTTGAACGTTAGTTTGAATTAAAGCGATCGGGCTTCTCAATTCATGGGAAGCATCAGCAGTAAATTGTTTCAAACGTTGATAAGAATCTTTGACGGGTTCCATTGCTTTGCCCGAAAGGAACCAACCGCAAAGCGCTACGGAAACGAGCATCAATCCAATACCCAAAATTAAATCGAAAGCGAGTTGCTGACTTGGTTTAGTGACTTCAAACCAAGGATGACTGACGCGCAAATATCCTAAAACTTGTCTTCCAATTTGGATTCTTTCGGTGACTTGTCTGAGGAGGAGTGAGGAGTGAGGAGTGAGGAGTGAGGGAGTGTTTTCTGTGTCTTGATGGTGACTAATTTGAACGGTTTCACCCGTGCGATTAGGGTGGAGGGGAATATCTAAAGGTGCGGTAAAAGTTGACCAGAGTAGTTCTCCAGTGGGGCTAAACCATTCTAAATCGATGCGATCGTCATCAACTGTATCGGCATTATCTCGAAAAGAAGCTTCAATATTCAACCGTTGTCCGCTTTCTGGGGAAATTGGTTCGATGACCAGCGATCGCCCAACAACTTCTACGACATGATTTAAGGTATCGTCAATCCGTTCGATCAGGGTATTACGGACGTACCAATACATCCCACTGGCAAATAGGAGCAGTAGGATAGCAGTAACGGCTGTATACCAAAGTGCTAATCGGCGACGAGTGGTTTGGAACATTAAATAGGGATAAGGGGTAAGGAGAAGAAAGAGGGGACAAGGGAGACAAGGGAGAGGGGGGGACAAGGGAGACAAGGGAGACAAGGGAGACAAGGGGACAAACGGAGAAAACCGCAAACGATAAATGACCTATTACCGATTACCTATTACCCATTACCAACAACTCATACAAATGACAAATTATAAACTACGAGTCAGAAATAATGGACTGCAAAATATTTCGGTAGTAGCATGGCGATTAGCTCGATAAGAGAGGTTGTTGTCACTGCTGAGGTAAAGAGAGGGAACGCTAAAACAAATTACATCGGCGGATGTCGAGATTATGATTTTCAAGGAGTTAAAGCCCAGACGGGGTTGGATTATAGGTGTGACTGCGGGGGCGATCGCGCTTGGTTTAATTGGTATCGGAGTTACTCAGTTAAGAAATTCTGACCGAGCTAAACCAACAGCATCTCAGACTCCTGCACCTCTACCTCAAAAGGTAACAGTTGTTGCGCTCGGACGACTAGAACCGGAAGGGGAAGCAATTCGCGTCAGTGGTCCTAATGGCGAACGAATTGGCAAATTACTAGTCTCACGCGGCGACTTTGTCAAGGTAGGGGCGGTTATTGCTTATTTAGAAAGTTACGATGAGAGGCTGGCGGAAAGAAATTATGCTGCTAGTCAATTAGCTGAAGCGCAGGAGAGGCTAAAAGCATCAACTGCATACGCTCAAGCCCAAATCCAAGAAGCTCAAACGCGAATTCAACAGGTCAATCGCCCCGGAACTTTTGAGGTAGAGGCGCAAAGAGCAACTGTTAGGCAGATAGAAGCAGAGTTAGCTTTAGCACAAACTGACTTACAACGCAACCAAAACCTTTATCAAGAAGGCGCGATCGCCAAGCAAGAATTAGATCGGCAAGTCAGTCAGACACGCAGCTTGCAGGAACAACTCAACAACGCCAAAGCCTCCTTGATTCGGCTGGAAAATGCCGTGAAAGCGAATTTGGGCAATGCAGAAGCTCAACTGAAGTCAGAGCAAGCAAATCTACCATTAACGCAAGTGCAAGTTGCAGCGCGATCGGCAGCACAAAATCTGGAATTAGCCGAAGCGCGGTTGCAGCGGACAATTATTCGCGCTCCCAGAACTGGAAGAATTCTACGGGTTTTTGCCTATCCTGGGGAGGCGATCGCCGATGACGGCATCGTGGAAATGGGAGATACGCGCCGGATGTATGCCGTGGCTGAGGTCTATGAATCTGATGTGGGGTTGGTAAAAGTCGGGCAGAAGGCAACTATTACCAGTCGTAACGGTGCTTTCGCCAAACCAATAACCGGAAAAGTATCGGAAATTGGCTGGCAGATCTTTAAAAATAACGTTCTCGATGACGATCCGGCGGCTAATGCCGATGCACGGGTAGTAGAAGTGAGAGTGCTTTTGGACGATCGCCAAACAGTAGCAGCTCTAACCAATTTACAGGTAGACGTGAAAATAGACGTGAAATAACAGCAGTTGGTGTCTTTCACGCAAATGCAAAAATCAAAAAAAACTGGTCACTGGTCACTGGTCACTGGTCACTGAACATGAAGACTCCGATCGCCTGGTTGAATTTGGTACACGAAAAGACGCGGTTAGTTGTCGCGATCGCCGGAGTTTCTTTTGCGGTCATTCTCGTATTTATGAACTTGGGTTTTTTGGGTTCTCTGGCAAAATCTGCCAGCCAAATGTACGAGCAAATTAATGCCGATATCTATTTGCGATCGCCATTAGCTTTAGAAATTAGCAGTACCAAACCCTTTGCGATCGAGCGGATCTATCAAGCACGAGGAGTTAACGGTGTAGAAAGAGCTATGCCACTCTATTTAGGTTATCTCCAGTGGCGCAACCCCGAAACTCGCCTGAGTCGGGCGATCTTTGCCTTTGGAATCAACCCCAACGATCCAGTATTTTTAATTCCAGAATTGGATTCTCCGGCAAATCGAGCCGCGCTTCTACGTCCAGATACCGTTCTGTACGATCGCCTTTCCCGCCCCGAATACGGAACTCAGGAAATTGGCACGACAACCGAAGCGCGATCGAGAGGAATCGGCAGAAAGGTGACGATTGGTGGTCAATACACCTTCGGCGGCGGATTTGCTGCTGATGGAACGTTAATTATGACCGATCAAAACTTTCGCCGCTATTTCGACCCCTTTGGGCTCAACCGCGTCAGTTTAGGACTGGTGAAACTGCGATCGGACGCAGATCTCGATAAAGTTGTCCAGGAATTACGGCAAATTTTGCCCAAAGATGTCGAAGTGATTACGAAAGCAGAAATCATCCAGCGCGATCGCGCCTACTGGATTGGGGCAACTTCCACTGGCTTTATTTTTGGTATGGGGGTGATTGTCTCCTGTATTGTCGGTGTCGTCATCGTCTATCAAATCCTCTACACCGACGTTTCCAGCCACTTACGGCAATATGCCACCCTCAAAGCAATGGGTTATCGCAGCCGAGTTTTATGCGCGATCGTCATTCAAGAAGCAATTATTCTTGCCCTTCTAGGTTACATTCCAGGCTTCGCTATCTCCCTCGGTCTATACGATCTCACCCTCAGAGCCACTAGTGGAGGTCTACCAATTGCAATGGAACTCGAACGCGCTATTCTCGTGCTGCTACTAACGATCCTCATGTGTACCCTCTCCGGCTTGGTCTCCTTGCAAAAAGTCATCAACGCCGATCCTGCTGAAGTCTTTTAATCAGTTATCAGTGGTAGTTGGTAGTTGGTAAGAGCGTAGTGTGGGATTATTTAATTCCGAATTCCGAATTCCGAATTCCGAACTCCCTAGCCCCTAGTTAGTTATGCTTCCCCCCCGTCACACTCCTTTGGCTTGGTTCAATTTGACTCATGAAAAGCGCCGCTTGCTGACCGCAGTTGCAGGGGTGTCTTTTGCCGTGTTGTTGATGTTTATCTTTCAAGGGTTTGAAAATGCTTTGTACGACAGCCAAGTACAACTGCTAAAACGGCTCAATGGAGAAATTCTGATCGTCAATCGGCTCAAGTACAATATGTTTGTACCAGAGCAATTTGCCCGCCGACGACTTTATCAAGCACAGACTTTTGAGGGTGTAGTCGCTGCCTATCCTTTTTACACGACTACAGGCGATTGGAAAAATCCTCAAACGAAAACCATCAGACCATTGCGAGTCATTGCTTTCAATCCTGATGACCCTGTATTGCCTCTGCCTGGAATTTTACAAAATCGGGAGGCGTTGAAGCTACCTTGGACGGCACTCATTGACGACCAATCGCGATCGGAAGTAGGATCGATCGCTCCTGGTACAGTCACCGAGTTGTCAGAACAGCAAATTCGGTTGGTGGGTACTTTTAGTTTGGGAACGGACTTTGCTTCTGGAAATGGCAATGTTGTTATTAGCGACCAAAATTTTTTGCGCTATTTTGCTAATTTGGCTCCAGAGGAAGACAGCCGCACGCTCAATACTGTCGATATCGGACTATTGAAAGTGGCGGAAAATGCTGATGTGGATGCGATCGCATCTGCACTGCGCCAGCAACTACCGCAAGATGTCGCCGTGTGGACGAAAGCCGAGTTCGTGCAAAAAGAATTAAGCTACTGGCAAGAAAACACGGCAATTGGCTTTGTGTTTTCTTTGCTAACAACGATGGTTTTTTTTGTCGGGATTATTTTGGTTTATCAAATTTTGTATACAGATGTAGCAGAACATTGGGCAGAATATGCCACGCTCAAAGCGATCGGTTATTCTAATTTTCACCTGCTAGGAATCGTGTTGCAGGAATCGGTGATTCTCGTGTTTTTTGGTTTTGTTCCAGGATTTTTTATCAGTTTGGGACTATATAGTTTGACAGCTAGTTCTACAGGTTTGTTAATGCAAATGACTTGGGAACGAGCAATTAATATTCTGATTGCTACATTTATTATGTGTTTAATTTCGGGCGCGATCGCCGTGCGTAAAGTTCAAGCGACAGATCCGGCGGAGGTATTTGGTTCGTGAATAAGATCCGTAAATCAAAAGTCAAAAGGCAAAAGTCAAAATTTTTCTATTGCCGACTCCCGAGTCCCGACTCTCTGCTATACGTGACAGCTTATGACAGATAAATTTGCTGTTATAATTCGCCGACTCAATTATTATTTTGGGCAGGGCGATTTACGTACCCAGGTATTGTCCGACATCAATCTCGATTTACCCAAGGGACAAATCGTGATTATGACTGGTCCATCGGGTTCGGGGAAAACAACTCTTTTGAGTTTAATTGGAGCCTTGCGATCGGCTCATGAAGGGAATTTATTAGTATTAGAAAAAGAATTAGTCGGACTCAACAAATCTCAATTGGTAGAAATACGACGGAATATTGGCTTTATCTTCCAAGCACACAATTTATTTGAATCTCTGACTGCCTCGCAAAATGTAGAAATGGCTGTGGAATTAACAAATAACTGGCGAGAAAAGCGCAAATTAGCAGTAGAGATGTTGAGTCAATTGGGTTTAGCTAACCGCGTCGATTATAAACCCAATGCCCTATCGGGAGGACAAAAACAAAGAGTCGCGATCGCCCGTGCTTTAGTCAATCAACCGCAACTAATTTTAGCAGACGAACCCACTGCTGCCTTAGATAAAAAGTCGGGACGCGAAGTCGTGACATTAATGCAAAAACTAGCTAAAGAGCAAGGGTGTACGATTTTAATTGTCACTCACGACAATAGTATTTTAGATGTTGCCGATCGCATTATCAACTTAGTCGAAGGTCGCCTGGAATCAGACGAAAATTTAGAGAATTTTGTCTCCCATCGCGATCCGAAAAGTATCGATCGGAGAATGTTTAGTTGATGCAAGAGTCGGTAGGGGCGGGTTTCTAAACCCGCCGCCCGTACAGGAGTCGGAAGTCGGGTGTAGAGATGTTACATGTTCGGGTGTAGAGACGTTACATGTAACGTCTCTACATCAGCCGATTTCCTAAGCGCCTTCCCTTAACTTATCCAACACGCTACGATCTTCGAGAGTAGAAGTATCCCCAGAAACTTCTTCACCTGCGGCTAGAGAACGGAGTAACCGCCGCATGATTTTCCCCGAACGGGTTTTGGGTAAAGAGTCGGTAAAGCGAATTTCGCCAGGACGCGCGATCGCCCCAATTTCATTGACGACGTGCTGCTTGAGTTCCTTGTTCAACGCCTCGCTGGGTGTTATCGTCCCTTCTAGGGTGACAAAGGCAACGATTTCTTCTCCTTTCACCTCATCTGGCTTACTCACGACGGCGGCTTCAGCTACTGCTGGATGAGACACCAAGGCTGATTCAACTTCCATCGTCCCCAAACGGTGTCCGGCTACGTTGATCACGTCATCGACACGACCCATCACCCAGTAATAACCATTTTCATCCCGTCTCGCCCCGTCTCCAGCAAAATAGACGTACTGTCCATCTTTGGGGGGGATGTGTTCCCAATAGGTGCGGCGGAAGCGGTCGGGATCGTTGTACACTGTCCGCATCATTCCAGGCCAAGGGTGACGCACGACTAAATAACCGCCGTTATAATCGCCGACGGGGTTGCCTTCTAAATCTACGACATCAGCCAAAATACCAGGGAAAGGACGAGTTGCCGAACCAGGTTTAGTGGGGATTGCTCCTGGTAAGGGTGTAATCATGATACCCCCAGTTTCCGTTTGCCACCAAGTATCGACAATCGGACAGCGATCGCCTCCGATAACGCGGTGATACCACATCCAAGCTTCGGGGTTGATCGGTTCGCCTACCGTTCCGAGTAAACGCAGGGAAGAGAGATTTCTGGCTTTGGGCAAGTGTTCCCCCGCCCTAATAAAGGCACGAATTGCCGTAGGTGCGGTGTAGAAGATATTCACGCCGTATTTTTCAATTACGTCCCACATGCACCCAGGATTGGAGGGACGCGGCGCACCTTCATACATCAGTGTAGTTGCACCATTGGACAGGGGACCGTAGACAATGTAGCTATGTCCGGTAATCCAACCGACATCAGCCGTACACCAGTAGACATCGGTATCTTGCAGGTCGAAGATCCATTTGGTTGTCATGTGGGTGTAGAGGTTATAACCTGCGGTTGTATGGACAACACCCTTGGGTTTACCCGTGCTACCGGAAGTATAGAGGACAAACAGCATATCCTCGCTGTCCATCGGTTCGGCGGGACAATCTGCCGATATGCCTTTTTCTAAATCGTGCCACCAACGATCGCGCCCTGCTTCCATGTGAACTTGTTGTGCCGTACGCTTGACAACGAGGACGTTTTCGACTGTAGAGACGGCATTATCAGCTAAAGCTTTATCAACTTGATCTTTAAGCGGAACGATCGCATCTTTACGCCAACCGCCATCGGCTGTCACGACTAACTTAGCTTGAGCGTCATTCAGGCGATCGCGCAAGGCTTCGGCGCTGAAACCACCAAAGACAACGCTGTGAGGTGCGCCAATTCTGGCACAGGCTAACATGGCGATCGCGGCTTCGGGTATCATCGGCATATAAATTCCGACAAGATCGCCTTTTTTTACCCCTAACTGTTTGAGGGCATTGGCAAATTTACAGACTTCCCGATGTAGTTGCGCGTAGGTGAGGGTGCGAGAATCGCCTGGTTCGCCTTCCCAGATCAAAGCAGCTTTGTTCTTACGCCAAGTGGTAAGGTGGCGATCGAGACAATTGTAAGAAATATTTATTTTGCCACCGACAAACCATTTCGCAAACGGCGGTTGCCAATCTAACACCGTGTCCCATTTTTGGAACCAATGCAATTCTTTTTCCGCTAGTTCTGCCCAAAATTGCTGTGGATTGGCTTTGGCTTTGTTATAGAGTTCTTCGTATTCGTCAAAACTTTTGATGTGTGCTTTTTGTGAAAATTCTGCTGGCGGTTGAAATAAACGCTTTTCTTGCAGGATGGATTCAATCGTAATTTGTGACATAGCGATCGCTGTAATCGTTATTGCTACTAAAAACCATTCTGAATGCAGATTTACCCGAAATTGTTTTGATTTTCGTTAAGATGGGCGACTACCCGTATTCGACAATTGTAGTCAGATAGCTCCATCACTATTTGCGATCGTGAAAGTTGTAGCTGGAACAAAGCTGGCTGTGAATTATCCGGTTGAGAACGCGATTTCAAGCGATCGCAACGCCTAGCCTACTCTCCCTCTCTCCCGCTCAACAGGTTAAGCTGAATGGAAGAGTCATATTTTGACAAGCTGTATCTGTAGGGTCTTCAGGTTTAAAAACTGTTAATGATAGACGAAATACTAAATTCCCCATATCACGCCAGCATTGAAACCGCCGCAGTCTTAACCATTTTGATCTTTTTAGAGGCGGTACTCTCGGCTGATAATGCGATCGCCCTAGCCGCGATCGCCCAAGGACTAGAAAATAAAAAACTCGAACGTCAAGCGCTCAATCTCGGCTTAGTAGTTGCCTTCGTGCTGCGGATTGCCTTAATCTTGACAGCAACTTGGGTACAGCAATACTGGCAGTTCGAGCTATTAGGTGCGCTTTATCTACTGTGGCTAGTATTTCAACACTTTACCTCAGCAGAAGACGAAGACCACCTGCACCACGGACCTCGATTTCAAGCGCTTTGGCAAGCTATCCCCATCATTGCCTTCACAGATTTAGCATTTTCTCTCGATAGCGTCACTACAGCGATCGCAGTTTCTCAAGAACGCTGGCTGGTACTGACGGGGGCTACTGTTGGTATTATCACCCTCCGATTCATGGCAGGTTTATTCATTCGCTGGTTAGATGAATTCACCCACTTAGAAGATGCCGGATACATTACCGTTGCCTTAGTAGGATTGCGGCTGATGCTGCGGGTAGCTAACGATGCTTTAGTACCCCCAGAATGGTTAATGATAACCGCGATCGCGCTGTTATTTCTCTGGGGCTTTTCCAAACGCAATGTTGAGGACTCTCCTGAAGCGATCGTACCTACAGAAAATAAAGAAAAGGCTGAAGTACCAAAGTAGTTGCTATATGTAGAGACGTTACATGTAACGTCTCTACAACTCCCTACTCCTTAATCCACGGAGTCAAGCTAGGTTCCCAACTCGCTAGTTCTTCTTCCTTAAACCAGAGGCTAACTTCCTGTTGGGCAGTCTCCGGTGCATCGGAGCCATGAATGATGTTACGCCCAATGTTAACGCCATAGTCGCCCCGAATTGTTCCTGGTTCTGCTGTTAGGGGGTTAGTAGCACCGATCATCTTCCGCGCTGAAGCAATAACTCCATCGCCTTCCCAAACCATCGCTACGACGGGACCCGAAGTGATAAACTCGACTAAACCTTGGAAAAAAGGTCTTTCTCGGTGAACGCCATAATGCTGCTCGGCAAGTTCGCGGCTGACTTTCATAAACTTCATCCCAACCAGGGTAAAGCCTTTAGCTTCAAAACGACGAATAATTTCACCGACTAAACTTCGTTGTACGCCATCAGGCTTAATTGCTAAAAATGTGCGTTCCACAGCTATGTTCCTTTGAGTTGTCATTGGTCATTGGTCATTTGTCATTTGTAACTTACTAATGACTAGTGACAAGTAACAAATATCAAAATTAGATTATCTTAAATCGGCGATCGGTTATCAGTTATCAGTTGTCAGTTACTTAATGACTAGCGGCTAGTGACAAGAATTGAGTCGAGCCACTAGCCACCAGCCACTATCCACTCACAAATGACCAATGACCTTAATTTGAATAAGTTACACTGGCTATGCGTGGGGCTGTACAGAGGTTAGAAAGACGAGGTGAGAATAGAGATGGGAGCAGATCCAACTGTAGAAGAAATGGAGCCAGCGACGGTTGCGCAAACCACAACCGAGCTAAAAAACGAAAAGAAGAAGTCGTTGCACATCGCTCCTGGTAAATTATCGCGTTCGTGGACGATTGAGGACAGCGAAGCGCTCTACCGCATTCAGGGATGGGGCGAACCTTATTTTTCGATTAATGCCGCTGGTCATATTACAGTTTCTCCCAAAGGCGATCGCGGTGGTTCGTTGGATTTGTACGAGTTGGTAAATGCTTTAAAACAGCGAAATTTGGGACTACCTCTGTTAATTCGCTTTTCCGATATTTTAGAAGACCGGATCGAGCGGTTGAATGCTTGTTTTGCCAAAGCGATCGCGCGTTACAACTATCCTGGTGTCTATCGTGGCGTATTTCCGGTCAAATGCAACCAACAACGCCACCTAATTGAAGATTTGGTGCGATTTGGCAAACCGCACCAGTTCGGCTTGGAAGCTGGCTCTAAACCAGAGTTAATGATTGCTTTGGCGTTGCTAGATACTCCGGGGGCGCTGATTGTTTGTAATGGCTACAAGGATAAGGAATATATCGAAATCGCCATGCTAGCCAGCCGTTTAGGACAAACACCAATCGTCGTCCTAGAGCAAGTTGAAGAAGTCGATTTGGCAATTGAAGCAAGTCGCCAGTTGGGAATTCAGCCAATTTTGGGCGTGCGGGCAAAACTCAGTACCCAAGGAATGGGACGCTGGGGAACTTCTACAGGCGATCGCGCTAAATTTGGTTTGACTATCCCCGAAATCATTCAAGCGGTAGAAAAGTTACGCGCCGCCAATCTCCTCGGTTCGCTGCAATTACTCCACTTCCACATCGGTTCCCAAATCTCCGCGATTAATGTCATCAAAGACGCGATTCAGGAAGCCAGCCGCATTTATGTAGAGTTGGCGATGCTGGGAGCAAACATGAAGTATTTGGATGTAGGTGGCGGCTTGGGTGTAGACTACGACGGCTCCCAAACTAACTTCTACGCCTCCAAAAACTACAACATGCAAAACTATGCCAATGACATCGTGGCAGAGTTGAAATACGCCTGTGCGGAAAGGCAAGTTTCAGTTCCGACCCTGATCAGTGAAAGCGGACGAGCGGTTGCTTCCCATCAGTCGGTTTTGATCTTTGATGTCGTCAGTACTTCCGATGTTCCTTTCGGTACGCCAGAACCACCCAAGGAGGACGAACCGCCAATCGTCCACCACCTTTGGGAAACTTACCAATCGATTACTAACGAAAATTATCAAGAGGCGTATCACGATGCGGTGCAGTTTAAAGATGAAGCCATCAGCCGCTTTAACTTGGGAATTATGCGCCTGACAGAAAGAGCTAGGGTAGAGCGGATTTACTGGGCTTGCTGCGAGAAGCTAATGGCTATAACCCGTCACGAGGAATACGTACCCGACGATTTGGAAGAGTTAGAAAAGATCATGGCTTCCATCTACTACGTCAATCTTTCCGTATTCCAATCAGCGCCGGATTGCTGGGCGATCGATCAGCTTTTCCCGATCATGCCGATCCACCGTTTAGACGAAGAACCCGATCGCCGGGGGATTTTAGCAGATTTGACCTGCGATAGCGACGGCAAGATCGATCGCTTTATCGACTTGCGAGATGTGAAATCCGTGCTAGAAATGCATTCCTACAAACCAGGAGAACCCTACTATCTGGGCATGTTCCTCAATGGTGCGTACCAAGAGATCATGGGTAATTTACATAACTTGTTTGGAGATACTAACGCCGTCCACATTCAACTAACGCCCAAAGGCTATCAGATCGAACATGTTGTTAAAGGCGACACCATGACTGAAGTTTTGGGCTACGTACAGTACGATGCTGAAGATCTGGTAGAAAGTATCCGCCAGCGCAGCGAACAAGCCATGTTAGAAAAACAAATTACCTTGCAAGAATCCCAGCGTCTCCTCCAAACCTACGAACAGAGTCTCAGCCGATATACGTATTTGTCTTCGCCAACGTAAGTTGTAGAGATAAAAAACATCTGTAGGGGCGCAAAAACATCCGTAGGGGCGCAAAAATATCTGTAGGGGCGCACAGCTGTGCGCCCCTACATGCATTATTAACTAGCCTCAATTCCTAGTAGTTCAGCGATCGCCTGTCTTTCAATTGCAGGCTGGGATGGCGTTTCGACGCGGGTATCCGTAATCAACCAGTCTAAGGCAGCAGCTTGGACATCAATCATGGCTCCCGTTTTATCGACGCAATAGCGCCCGTAGACGAGCTTATCTACGAGGCGGACTCCCGGACCTAAACGCGAATACTCGAAAATGACGCTATTGTCAACTGTAGCGCCGCCACAGATATAGCAGTTGGGACCGATCATGGTAGGACCAACTATTTTCGCCCCATCTTCAATCCGCGTCATTCCACCGATATACACGGGACCAGTAATATCTACTTTGTCCCAGTTCACAGCAACGCTCAGACCAGTGTAAATCCCAGGACGAACTTCATGTCCTGGAATTTGGACGTTTTTAATTTCACCTTGGAGTACGCCGCGAATGGCTTGCCAGTAATCGGGAACCTTACCGATATCCACCCATTCAAAATCCATCACCAAGCCATAAAAAGGTGCATTTTTTTCTACAAGTTTGGGAAATAGTTGACTACCAATATCAAAATTTTCTCCAGGTGGAATGTAATTAAATATTTCTGGCTCAAATATATAAATTCCCGTACTAATGTTGGTACTCAGAGCTTCTTCAACTTTTGGCTTTTCTTGGAAGGTTCTGACTCGTCCGTCTTCGTCTGTCACCACAATCCCGTAACTAGGGACTTCTTCGCGGGGAACGGATTTCATGATGACTGTAGCAATAGAGCCTTTCTCTCTATGCCATTTCACTGCTGCCGTTAAGTCTAAGTCAATTAGCGCGTCGCCGCACAGTACAACAAAGGTATCGTCAAAAAACGGCGCGAAGTCCTGAATTCGCCGCATTCCTCCCGCAGATCCTACCGCTTCTCCAACGAGAACGCCATCAACAATTTTTCCTTCAAAGGAATAGGCAAGCTGTACGCCAAAGCGCTGTCCGTCGCGGAAGTAGTTTTCGATTTCGTTAGCTAGATGGCTGACGTTGACCATGATTTGGTCAAAACCGTGTTGGCGCAATAGTTCAAGGAGAAACTCCATCACTGGCTTTTGCAGGATGGGAATGAGCGGTTTGGGGATGGTGTAGGTAATGGGGCGGACTCTCGTACCCTTACCCGCTGCCAGAATCATGGCTTTCATTAGAAGCTACTCCTCAACATGAGACAACTGTAAGCGATTGATGCAAAATCTACTCTTGATTAAAAACAAATGCGATCGTTTGATTGCATTTTCGATCCTCGTTTAATTCTCTACCGAAATCATCCCGAAAACTACACAGCGTAGTTGCCAGCCAAGTACAGCATACTAAATACTTTTTGCCAAGCGCGATTGCCCCCCTTTTAAACAGAACATACAGTGGTTTTGGAGTCAGTATCGCCGATCGCCAATTGTTCGGAACCACCCAAACTCTTAATTTTAATTTCTTGATAAAACTCTTCCTGCGATAATTCCACCTTAGATTGGGCTGAGAGTAGCAGCAACGCCCAAAAGACGCTGACTTTTTCGTGTTTTTGCGATGAGGTGCAACCGCGATCGCTCAGTAATTCACCATGAGACATAGTAGCTGCAATGGATGTGGCAACTTGTTTCGTTTGCGTCCATAAATCTACTAACTGTTCTAAATTTAGCCAATTTTGTTCTAAAGTAAAAAATTGTGACGAGTAGCGAGATAAAAACTCTTCCAGTTCTCGCGCTACTTGAGTCAGATTTTCCTGGTGAGCTAGTTCTAAGGGCTGGCGAGCATCTGCGCGTGACTGAGATACAGAACGGCGGCTGCGGCTAGTTTTGGCTGTCAGATTGCCTTCAGACTGCAACTGAGTCGCAATTAGCTGCAAATGCTCGATCAAATCTTGGAGGGTTACAGGGCGTTTTTGGGGAGGTACGGCAACCGGACGACGATGTAATTGCTGTTCTAGAGGCAAACGTAACCGCGTCGCAAACTCCCCTTCCCCTACCAGCAATAACTCTTCTGTATCCAGTTCTAACTCGTCAGGGGGAGAATCTAGTCCAGTGAGGGTGTTGGCTTTAAACAAGACTAGCAGCGATGCCAGTAAAAAAGCCTGTCCCGACTGAGATAAATTTGATTCGTATGAGCCTGGTGTTATTTCTTGGGCAGCTAGCAACGCATTCAAGTAGCGATCGATCGCTTCAATGACTCTGACATCCCAAGGATCGATTTCTCCTCTCTGTGCCAGCTCAATTAACAGCGCAATTCCTTCAAAAATTTCAGCAGCATTCATGCTTGACCTAAAAGAACGTCATTGGTCATTGGTCGTTGGTCATTAGTCATTGGTCATTAGTCATAAGTGAGTAGTGACAAACAGTCAGTTTTGACTTTTGACTTTTGACTTTTGACTTTTGACTTTACCTCAGTCTTACCGCAAGATCTTGAAGGGGAAATTCGAGATTGGGAAAATAACTCAACAAAAATTAAAGGAGTAGTCGTTCGTCGTCTCTGAAGAAGTCTAAACGTAAGTCTTAGAGGAGTTGGGCACTTAATGAGTTCTCATTGCCACTCTTCCTCATTTTCTATAGTTTGAGAGCGACTCCTTAAAGGTTGAATCACCCGCGCGATCGCCTGCTGTACGAACTCGCGAATAAATTCATCGCGGCGACTTAATTGAAACTGTTGCTGTACGACTGCAGCAATTCCGCCATCACCCCAATCGCGATCGCGGCGGAAATATTCAATGAAACTTCTGCCAGCAATCCGAGTTAAATAAGCCGCAGTCACGGCTTGAATTGCCCTGCCAATCAGAAAAGTCGGCACGGTGAGTTGTAAAGCAGCACTGAGCAATTGAAATGCCCCTTTCACAATACCCAAACTTGCCAAAATTTTACCCAAAGATAAAGCTAGTTCTTTTCCCCGTTCGATATTTAACTCACAACCGTAAACGCTGCCAATTTCTACCACCATTTGGGCGTTAACAGCCGCAGTTGCCAGTAAATCGGCTACAGGTATCGGCGTAACCAACACCACACCCGCCACGATCCATTGATATCTTTCGACAACTTTCTCGGCTTGCTGTCGCTGTTGGGTATCGATCAGCTGACGCGCTTCTTCCCCCAGACGATGAGATTGTAAGAGAATATTATCGGCAATTAATTCTTCTCCTTCTTGCCGCAAAATCGCCGCCATGCGACGCAATAAAGGAGTGACTTCAATATCTGGCTGAAAGATTTCCCCTTCTGGCAATGTCACGGGTTGAGGGTTAGCCGCGATCGCTACAACATCATTGGCTGCAATTAAATCTTTAACCCGTTCGCGCAACCGGGCAAGAATTTGTTCTCGATCCTCATCGGCATACAAATCTGTTTTATTCAGAACTAATAGCGATCGCTTACCAATTTCAATCAACGCCCGTAAAGGTACGTATTCCGATTGCCGCAAATCGTTATCAACCACGAATAACAGTAAATTTGCCTCAGTTGCTAACTGACGGGCTACCTGTTCTCGTTCCGTTCCCGCCACGCCTGCCTCTTGAATCCCTGGAGTATCGGTAATCAAAATTTTGCGTTCTAAACCTTTTAAGCGCAAAGTATAGGTTTGTCCTACCGTCGTCGTTCCCATCGGTGCAGCAATTTGTCCGACAATGCGCCCGAAAATGGCATTTACCAGCGAAGTTTTACCAGCCGAACCCGTCCCGAAGACGACAACTTGAAGATTTCCCCGCGCCAGATTTGCTTCAATCTCCTGCGATCGCTCGATTAATGCCTGTCGCGTCACCTCATCTTGAATTTGGGCAACTTGCTGTCTTACCGCTGAGAGATTTTCGGCAGCAGCTTCCGTCTTTTGAGGCGGAACCTGAGTTTGTTGCGCCTGTCGTTGCTGTCTTCTCCGTTGCGATCGCTTTTCTCCCCGTTGAATGACGAGTATGTAGTAGACAATTGCCCCAATCAACGCCAACATCAACCCAATAATTAAGGCAATGAGGAAATTGCACAGTAGCGGCGAATACCTGCATACCTCGGCAATCTGTGCTACAGAACTCACCAACCACAGAACTAACCCCAAGGCAATAGCAATGCCAGCAATAATGGTGATCGGGCGCAGTCGTTTCATCAATTAGGATGAGACTAAGTAACTACCCCAATCTTAGTCTGGTAGTTGGTAGTTGGTAGTTGGTAATGGGTAATTGGTAGTTGCTCCCTTGTCTCCCTTGTCTCCCTTGTCTCCCTTGTCCCCCTTGTCTCCCTTGTCCCCCTTGTCTCTGTCTCCCTTGTCTCCCTTGTCTCCCTTGTCCCCCTTGTCTCCCTTGTCTCCCTTGTCTCCCTTGTCCCTCCCTGCTCCCTGCTCCCTGCTCCCTCATTTAAGATATATTAAGAAAGCTGAACGGTGGGAGTAAAGCTTTGAGTTTAGAAGCGATCGCGGTTGCGCCAACAATGGGGACGAACCCAACAGGATTGGTTGTGGTACTGCACGGCTGGGGGGCAAATGCTAAAGATTTAGCCTCTCTCGTACCTTTATTAAACTTAAACAAATATCAATTTTTATTTCCCAACGCCCCTTTTCCTCATCCTTATACTTCTGTAGGTAGGATGTGGTACGACCTTTCTAGCCAAGAGTATCAAGGCATTCATGAGAGTAGGCAGATTTTGAAAGATTGGCTGCTTTCCCTCGAAGCTTCTACTGGCGTACCCCTGTCAAGAACGATCTTAAGTGGATTTTCTCAGGGCGCAGCAATGACTTTGGATGTAGGATTAGGCTTACCTCTGGCGGGTTTAATTGCCTTAAGCGGGTATATGCATCCTCTATCCCAATCCTTAGATGAAGTCCCGCCAGTACTCATCGTGCATGGTAAGCAAGACACCGTTGTACCACTCAAAGCAGCCCAGTACGCTAGAGATAATTTAATTGCCTTGGGGGTTGCCGTGCAGTACCAAGAATTTGACATGGGACACGAAATTCGCCCAGAAGTACTACCACTGATTCAGCAGTTTGTGACAGCGAGGAGCGAGGAGCGTTAGCGAAGCGGGACGAAGTCCGGAGCGAAGAGTGAGTAGTGACCAGCGATCAACTACCAACTACCAACTACCACGCACCAAAAAGAAATTACTTAACAAGTATTAAAATTACGATCGCAATCCGTTAACTTGCGGAGATTCACCCTTGATAAAGTGAGTAGTATATATAGGGGGCTAGAAAAAAATTCGGAATTCGGAATTCGGAATTCGGAATTAACTAGTAACTGGTCACTGGTCGCTGGTCACTGGTCACTGATTCTGGGGAGGATCGCAGCATGATGAAGACTTCAAGTATTTCTCGGCAGGATATTGCTGCTATGTCAGCAATAGACGTGTCAGAACTGGCAACTCGTTTAGAACAAGACAACTACACGCATGTTTTTGACGGCTTGCAGGATTGGCATTTACTCAGGGCGATCGCTTTTCAACGTCCAGAATTAGTAGAACCATATATTCATCTTCTCGATTTGGAACCATACGACGAATCGTGAAGAATTTGGAATTCGGAATTAATGGTAGGGGCGGGTTTTGTAAACATGCCGAGGCGATCGCCCAGAATTCTGGAGTTAAACCCGCCCGTACAGAAGTTGGAATGAATTGTAGGGGCGGGTTTTTTGGAAAAATCTAGGCGATCGCACGTAAATTGTGCGGTTAAACCCGCCCGTACAGGAGTCGTAAGTTGAGATGAGTTTACAATCGCCCAGGCGGGTGTTAGTTGGAATCGGCGGGGGGATTGCGGCTTATAAGGTTTGCGAGGTTATTTCCACGCTGTTTAAATCTGGGGCGGAAGTAAGAGTTATCCTAACCGATTCTGCTCGACAATTTATTACTCCACTGACGGTATCAACTTTATCTCGCCATCCAGCTTATACGGATGCAGACTTTTGGCAACCTACTCATCAGCGTCCCTTACACATCGTTTTAGGGGAGTGGGCGGAAATTATGCTAATTGCACCCCTGACAGCAAATACGCTGGCGAAATTAGCCTATGGTATGGCTGACAACCTGTTAACAAATACAGTATTGGCTTCTACTTGCCCCGTATTACTAGCCCCAGCTATGAATACGGAGATGTGGCAACAAGTCGCAGTACAGCGCAACTGGCAGCAATTATTGACAGACAACCGATTTTATGGTATGTCTACAGGATATGGGTTACTAGCCTGCGATCGCGTTGGTGCGGGGCGGATGGCGGAACCAGCAGAAATTGTGACTCATATTCAGTCTTTGTTATGTACGTCTGGCAAGCGAGACTTGTTAGGAAAACAAGTTTTAATTAGCGCGGGTGGAACGCGAGAATATCTCGATCCGGTACGGTTTATCGGTAATCCCGCCACGGGCAAAATGGGAATAGCTTTGGCACAAGCAGCTTTCCATCGGGGGGCAGATGTAACTCTAGTACATGGTATTGTCAACGCAGAAATACCGTCAGGAGTGCGATCGCTACCTGTTGTCAGTGCGGCAGAAATGGAGAAGGCAATGTTAGAGTGCTTTCCAACTGCTGATATTACAGTGATGGCGGCGGCTGTAGCAGATGTGAAACCTGCAAACTATACTCGCGAAAAGTTACCCAAGCGATCGCTACCCGAAAGTTTGCCCCTCGCACCCGTGACAGATATTCTCGCCCAGTTAGGACATTGCAAACAGCCCCAACAAATTTTAATTGGCTTTGCTGCCCAAACGGGAGATATAGTCACTCCAGCCTTAGAGAAATTACACCGCAAAAAATTAGATGCGATCGTTGCCAATCCGATCGATCTACCCGATAGTGGATTTGGCAGCGACAACAATCAAGCGATTTTTTTAAACAAAGCAGGCGATCGAATTGCGATCGCACCTGGGACTAAGTTAGAAATGGCACATCGGGTTTTCGATCTGGTTGTTAGTCATTAGTCATTAGTCATTTGCTATTTATAGCTAATAATTTTTAACTTTTAACTTTTGACTTTTGACTTATCCTGGATTAACTACTACCTTTAGCTGATTTAATAAACTTAAAGATTGCCAGAAGCTAAGAATATGTTTTCCTGCTTGTTGCGATTGAAAGAAGTGAAAAAAGTGTCCGCCGTCAGGATGAAGGTGGAGGCGATCGCTTGCTTTTAAGAAAGGTTGCCATTTATGGAGTTCGGTAGCTTCTACAATTGGATCGTCTAAACTTCCACAAACCATTAATGGTACTGACACGCCATTATGAGGGAAATTAGCTCTTTGCCAAAGAGAATGGGGTGAAAGCGAACTATCGAGATCTTTTTCTAAAATCTTTACTAATCCCTCAATTGTGCGATCGTCATAACACCCAAATAAATTATAAGCCATTGTAGATAAAACTTTTTTCCGATTTAGAGCTTGTAAGTGAGTGTAATAGTGAACTTGCCAATCAATAGTAACATCTGCACCTACACCTAAAAGAGTTAAAGAAGCAATCTTTTCAGGATATTGACGCGCATACAAGAATCCTAATAAGCCACTCGTACTATGTCCAATTAAGTGAACGGGATGGGTTGTATTTTGTAGATAGTCGTGTAACAATCCTATGGCAATATCGAGCGAACTCGCTTCGTCTTGAGTTTGCGAATATTCCCAACGAGCGATTGAAACTCGTTTAGATAAATAATTTAACAAAGGCTGTTCAAAACAGCGCAAACTAGAACTAGTATTCAACCACAAATAATGGGGAAATGACATGAAAAATTCCTTCAGAGTTGAGATGCATGGTAGGGTACGTTGATGAACGCACCCCACAAATTTCTGTTAACTGTTAACTAAATACCAAACTCTTTCTTGAGTTGCGCTACCCAAGCTTTTACTCGTTCGTCAGTTAAATCAGATTGATTATCTTCATCGATCGCCAAACCAACAAATTTCCCGTCTTTCACAGCTTTAGATTCATTAAAGTCGTAACCATCTGTAGACCAATATCCAACAGTTGTCCCACCTAATTCTGCAATTTTTTCTTCTAGAATACCCATTGCGTCTTGAAAGTTATCGGCATAACCAATCTGATCGCCAGTCCCAAAATAAGCTACCTTCTTTCCGCTGAAATCAATGCTGTCTAAATCGGGGAAAAAACCATCCCAATCGCTTTGGAGTTCGCCAATGTTCCAAGTAGGGCAAGCAACAATCAAATTAGTATACTCCTCAAAATCGCTTTCATCCACATCAGCGATATTATGCAAATTTACTACATCCTCACCAAATTCTTTTTGAAGTGATTCGACAACCATTTCAGTTTTTCCCGTTGTGGAACCATAAAAAATCCCGACTTTTGCCATTCTATTCTCCTGGAATTATTTTGTTTGGAATTAGACCTAATTTGAACGTGGTACATCAAAAGTTGTAGGGGCGGGTTTTTTGAGTAGTTCTGTCCTAAAACAAATAGTTGTGCGGTTAAACCCGCCCGTACGCGAGTAAAGAGTTAGTTGCGATCTGAAATTGGTTGAGTCGTTTAGCTTCCAATCATGGGAATCGCCCGAAATAAATTCAGATTATCTAAGAGCAAATAAGCAAAGATTGCTCCGCCAATTCCACCAATAAAAAATCCAGTCGAAAACTGACTCCAGTTATCTACAGCTTGTAGAGAGTCTGGTACGTTTGGTACTGTGACTGCAAAATTTGGGCGTGGAACTGTGACTAAGCTTTTTTCCTGTGAGGTACTACCGTAGATTGAGAACCCAATTGTCAGGATGACAATTAAACTTCCTGCGGCTAGTAAACCGAGCAAATTACTGGCGCGACTGTCGTTTAAAGAACCTAGCGAGCCTAGTATGGTAAAAGGACCGACTAACCAATAACCATGAGCCATCCCTATTTCTAACCCTCGCGAAAGAGGTGTAATACCAGGGCGATAAATTGGTAGGTATTTCAGAAAGTTCAGTGTCAGGTCGTTAGCCTCAACCGTGGAAAAGCGATCGCCCGATCGAGGATTTGCCAACGGTGGCTGGATCAAGTCGCCTTTTTTCAAATCGAATCCAGCGGCGATCGCGCGGGAACGGAGGGCGTGCCAAATGTGACCGAGGAGAAATATGACGGCTAGAACGAAATGGAAAGATACTAACCAACCACGGCTAGAAACAATCCCAGGAGAACTTTCCAAAGTGCGAATTGGACCGTAAAAAACTTCGGGATATGCAGTATTGTTCACTGAGGCAAAGTACGCCGCAAAAAAGCCCATATAGGCTACAGCGCCAATACTATAGGCAAGATACGCTTCACCTGAGTAAATTAAAACTCGACGCGCCCAGGCAAACGGCTGAGTCAAGATGTGAAAAATGCCACCACCAATTAGCATTGCACCAACCCAGATGTGACCGCCAACGATATCTTCTAAGTTATTGACAGCCGCCATTCCTTCTGAACCCCAAGCACCGAACAAGTAGCCAAAAATGCGGACTGGGTTCAGCGTGGGATGATTTATAGCCCTCACATCTCCGCCGCCAGCTACCCAAGGATCGAACAATCCACCCCAAAACATCGCCTTGGCGACGAGTAGTAAAGCACCCAAACCCAAAAGCATTAGGTGGATACCTAAGATCGTCGTCATCTTGTCGGTATCTTTCCAGTCATAACCGAAAAAGCCAGCCAAGGTGGGATTATCTTCTAACACCTCTGGTCCCAGTAAAGAGTGGTAAATACCACCCGCAGCCAGAATCACCGAAGGGATCAGATGCAAAACGCTGATGACAAAGTAGGGATAGGTACTAGTAATTTGCCCGCCAGCACCAACACCAAAGCCGAGAGTTGCTAAATGAGGAAGCAGGATCAACCCTTGTTCGTACATTGGTAAACTTGGGTTGTAACGAGACAACTCAAACAGAGTCATTCCGCCAGCCCACAACAGGATTAATGCAGAGTGGGCAATATGAGCGCCCAACAATTTGCCCGATAAATTGGTGAGACGAAAGTTACCAGCCCACCAGCCAACTTCAGGAATTTGGTTTCTGTATGGACTATCAGAAATTACTGCTGTCATTTATGCCTTCCTTGAGAAATATTTGCATCTTTTCGATCGCCAGCTCAAATTTAAGTTGAAACAATTTGCATTAAGCTAGCTTCAGGCAATCGGTTTGGGAAGGATTGCTGCCTCACTCACTCTCCCTTTACGGAAATCCAGCCCGCGCGATCGCAGTGCGTGCCAGATATGCCCTTGCAGGAAAAAGAAAGCTAACCAGAAGTGAGTGTTGGCTAACCAAGTCCGAGAAGTCACGAATTCAGGATCGGGCGATGAAAAGTAAGGTACAAAATTCTGCCGAATCGTGAGTGCAGGACCGTAAAATACTTCAGGATAAACGGTTGTATTGACTGAGACGAAGAGAGTTGCAATAAAGCCCATGAGCGCCAAAGCACCCAAACTGTAGGAAAGATAAGCTTCTCCCGACCAAACAAATAAAGGGTGCGTCCATTGAAACGGTCTGGTTGCAATATGGAACAACCCGCCCAAAATCAATATTCCACCAACCCAAATGTGACCGCCAACAACATCTTCCAGGTTGTCAACGCCAGCGATCCAGAAATTGCCTACTGCACCGAACAAATAACCATAAATTCTGGCTGGATTGAGTGTCGGGTTAGTCACGACGCGCACATTTTCCACGGCTGGGTCGTACAAACCGCCGAAGTACATTGCTTTGGCGACGAATAAGAACGCACCTATCCCCAGCAATACCAGGTGAATGCCAAGAATTGTCGTCATTTTGCCTGTATCTGCCCAATCGTAGCCAAAGAAACGAAATCGGTTTTCTAATGTGGCTGGACCGCGCAGGGCATGAAAAATCCCACCATACCCCAAAAATGCAGATGAGATTAGATGGATCGAGCCGATCGCAAAATAGGGGAATGTGCTTGTCACCTCGCCGCCAGCACCCACGCCCCAACCTTGAGCTGCTAGGTGAGGTAGTAGAATTAAACCCTGCTCGTACATGGGTTTGGCTGGATTAAAGTGAGCCAACTCAAATAAAGTCATTGCTCCCGCCCAGAACACAATTAGCCCTGCATGGGCTACGTGAGCGCCCAGGAGTTTCCCTGATAAATTAGTCAGGCGAAAGTTCCCCGCCCACCAGGGAACTTCGGTAGCATTTTGCTCTACCGATAACGGACTTTTAGCAACAGTTGTCACCGTGCCTCCTATTGAGAATAATATTCAACAGTCTGAGAGAACAGATTACAACATGAACTGAGTTATTGACAATAGTTTTTATTAAAATTTTTGAGCGAGTTAGTGAGTGGCTGGTGGTTAGTGGCTAGTGGAACCAGTAGTAAATAGGGTGTAGGGTGTAGGGTGTAGTGTTTTTTTTCTCCGTGACTCTCCACGACTCTCTCTCAGCTGGGCGACTCTCTCTTCTCCCCCTTGTCTCCCTTGTCTCTCTTGTCTCCCTTGTCTCTCTTCTCCGACTCCCGATTGCTAACGCCCTAACCACAACTTCTGTTGTTGCAGGCAAGCAAGGGCGATTCTTGTTTCTACTTGAGGAAATTCTTCGTAAAAGCGGCTGACACTCAGAAAAGATTTGGGTGTGTGCAGAACGATTATCCGATCGCCCCATTGTTCTAGCCAAGGTAGCAAGGTTTGAGGTGCGACGGGAGTGCAGAGCCAAACTGCTATGTGATTTTGCGATCGCAGCGTTTGGGCGGCTACTGCCATTGTCATTCCAGTGGCAACGCCATCATCGACTAAGATCGCGATCGTATCTCGCGTTTGTTGGGCGATCGCGCTATGTTGGGAGCGACCAGAATTGAGGACTGCCATCTGCAATTTTGCCTTGCTCAGGGCTGCTTCCAGCGCTATTTTTCCCGGTGGTGAATTTTGGAGAGCAATTGATGTTTGTCCTGCCCACAAGACGTTACCATCTGCTGTAACTGCTCCAATCGCTAGTTCTGGGTTTTGGGGATGACCGATCTTTTTTGCCACCACAATATCTATCGGACAACGCAGCCGCCGCGCTACTGGCACTGCTACAGGCAATCCTCCCCGTGGGAGGGCATAGACAATCGGATAAGGGGCAACGTTAGAAACAGCCGCAATTTTGTCCAGAAGACGATGAATTTCCGGTGCTAGTTGTTCTCCAGCAGCAACGCGATCGCGAAACAATATAGCAGTTGACATACTTTCGGCTGAGGACGGCATACTGCTTATATCTTCAAGGATGTTTCCGCAGTTTAACTGTGTTCTACAGGCTTTTTTCCAATCGGCTAGCAAATGCAACAAGATTTATTTTTTTAGTAATAGTTTCCTCATTTTCAGTCTTAGTCGGGAGTTGTAAGGGAGATAAGTAGATAGAAAGAGGGTTAAAGTAGTCACAATTTCGCTACAATTGGAAGGTTTGCTAGCGCAGCTACAATTTTTATTCCATGTCTAGCGAAGACCAGCTCAGCTTATTTGCAAGTTCAGATGTCGTCGAACCAGTCGCACCGCCGCAACTGGATCTGATTCCCACAGATGCGAAAATTCCTATTCCCATAGGGACTTACCCCAGCCTAGTTGAATTGGCACAGCACTGCAATCAGTGCCAGCGCTGCGAACTAGGAGCAACTCGCCATCATGCCGTAGTTGGGCGAGGTCATCCCCAAGCCCCGATTATGATTATTGGCGAGGCACCAGGGCAAAACGAAGATGAGACAGGGTTGCCTTTTGTGGGGAAAGCCGGACAACTTTTAGAGAAAATTTTAGATTCTGTAAAATTAAATACAGACAAAGATATATATATCTGCAATATCAATAAATGCCGACCACCAGGAAATCGCACGCCTACCACTGATGAAGTAGAAGCTTGCAAGCCTTATTTGTTAGAACAAATTCGCCTAATCGAGCCAAAAATTATTCTTCTCACTGGCGCGACAGCACTTAAAGGCTTGTTGGGCGAAAAAAGAGCTATTTCTAAAATTCGTGGTACGTGGTTGGAGTGGCAAGGACGCTTGTGTATGCCCATCTTCCATCCTGCTTATTTGTTACGCAACCAATCTCGCGAAAAAGGTAGTCCTAAGTGGTTGATGTGGCAGGATATTCAAGAAGTGAGAAAAAAACTGGATGAGATTTGCTAGTAGGGTACGTTATTTAATGCACCCTACTCCTTCGCATCTCGCGCCCGACTTCTGGCTCGACAATCACGCAACCAAGTTTCAATTGCCTGGGCAATAATACCATCACTCGTTTCCTCTGGTGGCGTGGGGGGTCTTTCGCCAGTGCGATCGCCAATTCGAGTAAACATACTAGCCAAACGCCATCCATCTTCAGTTTTGGCGAAAAAAGCCCAGTGAAACCCCTGCAATTCTATGGCGCGATCTTTTAAATACTGTCGCTCCAAGGTCGTAAAAAATACCTGCTGTACGTCTTCACCATCCGCCTGTGGCGATTTAGGCTGGTAAACACCAGGATCGGTAGTTAAAGGTTCAAACTCTGGATTCCCTGCTACCAATACATACGTATAAAGATCTGTACTGCGGCTCAACCTACGAGCGCGTTGACTGGTGCGATTGGCATATCCAGGCAAATCTCTAAGAAGTCGATCGGTCAGGGTTTTAATATCCTGCGTTTGGCAACGGGAGTCGTACGGGCGCACAGCCGTGTGCCCGTCTTGAGGAGTTGGATAAGCAGGAAGTGGATTTAAAAGAACCAGCAAAATAGAGAGAAACTGTAGCACTCTCCCTTGTCCCCCTTGTCTCCCTTGTCTCCCTTGTCCCCCTTGTCTCCGCTTCATCACCCCGCCAACTCCTGACAAATACGCTCCCAAGCCTCCTCTGGATTGGCAGCAGCAGTAATTGGACGACCAATGACAAGATAATCTGCCCCTGCTTGAATTGCTTGTGCAGGAGTGAGCGATCGCGTTTGATCGCCTTTTGCTGCCCAGCTCGGACGCACCCCAGGACACACTAAGAGAAAATCATCGCCGCAAATCCGCCGCAACTGTTCCACCTCTTGCGGCGAACAAACAGCCCCATCTAAACCTGCTTCCCGAGCTAATGAAGCCATTTCTAAGGCATATTCCGGTAGTTCCAAGGGAATTTTTAACTCAAAAGCAAGCTGACGAGCAGAAAGACTCGTTAAAACAGTAATCGCAATTAATTTTGGTGGTGCTACACCCGCCGTCTTTGCTCCCTCCTGTGCCGCTTGTTGAGCCAGTGACAAAGCATCTTTACCAGCAGTCGCATGAATCGTCACTAAATCGACTCCATACCCTGCTGCCGCCCGACATGCCCCAGCTACCGTATTCGGGATATCGTGAAACTTGAGGTCTAGAAATATTCGCTTTTGCCGCTGTTTCAACGTACTGAGAATACCACCACCACAGCTCACAAATAATTCCAAGCCAACCTTCCAAAAGCTGACCTGCGGCAACCGATCCACAAGCGCGATCGCAAGAGCTTCTGTCGGTACGTCTAGGGGAACGATAATTCGGTCTGTATGCATGGGTGTTGGGTTTAGAGACAAGGGAGACAAGGAGGACAAGGGAGAACGATCGCCAACTACCAACTACCCATTACCATTTACTAATTTGACAAATTTATTCTTGCCAACCTGTAAGACTTTACCATCCAATTCATCTGGAGAATTAAAGATTAGGTCTACTTGGTTGAGGCGATCGCCATCCAGTTTAACTGCTCCACCTTGAACTTGCCTGCGGGCTTCAGAACTAGTCGGACACAAACCACTGGCGCTGACAATGTAAAACAATTTTGCTGGAAATTTGATTTGAGATAGCGAAAATTCTGGTACGGCTGAAGTATCGGCTGTATTGCCTTGTACCAGTGACATTGCTGCTTTTTGAGCGTTTTGAGCGGCTTCTTTGCCGTGGTATTGACTGACAACCTCTAAAGCAAGCAGCTTCTGGCGATCGCGGGGAGTTTCCGGCAATCCATCTAAGGGTAAATTTGTCAATAACTCGAAATAATCTTTGAGCAAATGGTCTGGCGTTTTTTCCAGCTTGGAATACATCAATAGCGGTTCTTCTAGCAGTCCCACTTGATTTCCCAGCGACTTAGACATTTTCTGGTTGCCATCCGTGCCAATCAAAATTGGTAACAGCACGCCAAACTGTGGCTTTTGTCCGAAATGTCTTTGCAAATCTCGCCCTACAGCAATGTTAAATTTTTGGTCTGTCCCACCCAACTCTACATCTGCTTCTAACGCTACAGAATCGTATCCCTGTACCAGGGGATAGAGAAATTCGTGGATGTAAATGGGATTTTCTTTCTCGTAACGTTCGGCAAACCCTTCTTTTGCCAACATTTGCCCGACAGTCATCGTAGACAACAATTCTAGAATTTTGGTCAAATCGAGTTTTGACAACCATTCTGAGTTGTAACGAACTTCCAGCTTGTCGGGAGCAAAATCTAAAATTGGACGTACCTGATCTAAATAATTCTTAGCATTCTCGGCAACTTCTGCCGCACTCAATTGACGGCGAACTTCCGATCTGCCAGTGGGGTCGCCAATTCTAGCCGTGAAATCGCCAATCAGCAAAACGGCTTTATGTCCGGCATCCTGAAACGCTCTGAGCTTGCGGACTGGAATACTATGACCTAAATGAATCTCCGCGCCAGTGGGGTCAATCCCGAACTTGATACGCAAGGGTCGATTTGTCATTTTTAACAATTTTTCCAGATTTTCTTCAGGATTGCTAGAATCAGGCTGGTCTGGAAAGATTTCGCTGACACCACGTCGCAGCCAATTTGGATCGGGTGTCGCGGTGGCTAATTGAGAGCTTGGCTCTTGCCTTGGGGATGATAAATTCGTTACACTCACTCGCAACCTTCTCAATCGCTTAATTGACAGACTACTATAGTGACAAAATTATCCGCTGATTTGGCGATCGCGATCGCAGACAAATCTCTTGGCTATTAAGTTGAGGAAATTAAACCGCTGTGTCTTCTAGCATTGCCCGAGAAAAACCGAGATATTCATCACCTGGCTGGAAATTTCTGAAAGAAGTCAGTCAGGTGACAGGCGGAACCCTTCTAGCAGTCATTATGTTGACTAGTGCCATTGTAGCTGGAGGGCTAGTCGGCTTAGCAATTAGCTTCCGCAACTTACCCGATGTCAGAGTTCTGCGTAACTATATTCCTTCTGAAACATCTTACTTTTATGACATAAACGGCAAAGTCCTTGCCAGCATTCACGGCGAAGCCAATCGCGAAGTCATACCTTTAAATAGAATCTCTCCAGAATTAAAACGAGCAGTCCTGGCGATCGAAGACAGTCATTTTTATTCCCATAACGGCATAAATATTAGTAGCGTCGGGCGTGCCTCAATCGTCAACTGGCAGCGCGGGGCAGTTGCAGAAGGCGGCTCGACACTGACGATGCAGCTGGTTAAAAATATTTTTCTGACGCAGCAGCGCCGATTTAGCCGCAAAGTTGCCGAAGCAGTCTTAGCCATTCGTTTAGAACAAATTCTCAGCAAAGACCAAATTTTAGAAATGTACCTCAATCAAGTGTATTGGGGACACAACACCTATGGTGTAGAAACAGCAGCCCAAAGCTATTTCGGCAAGTCAGCCGCAGATTTAAATTTGGCGGAAGCGGCGATGATGGCAGGAATCATTCAAGCACCGCAAAACTACAGCCCGTTTGTCAGCATGAAAACGGCGAAACAACGCCAAGAAACTGTGTTGAACCGAATGCGCAGTTTAGGCTGGATTACGGCAGAGGAAGACGAGAAGGCGAGAGAAACGAAAATTACCCTGGGGAAAGTTCGCTCGTTCCAACGTAGTAGTATGCCCTTCGTTACTAATACTGCGGCTCAAGAGTTAGAACGGGAATACGGACTAGAAGCCGTGCAAAAAGGCGGGCTGCGGGTGCAAACTACCGTTGATTCCAGAATGCAACAGATTGCTGAAGAAACCGTAGCAAAATGGCATAAAACCATTCGCTCTCAGGGAGTCCGCGCCGACCAAATGGCTTTGGTGTCAGTCGATCCGCGCACTCAATTTATTAAAGCATTGGTAGGTGGGGTAGATTATCAAAAAAGCGAATTTAACCGAGCGACTCAAGCTCGCCGCCAACCAGGATCTTCTTTTAAGCCGTTTGTCTATTACACGGCATTTGCTTCAGGAAAATTTACGCCCAATAGCGTTATTAACGACACTCCGGTCAGTTACCGCATCCCTGGGGGAATTTGGACTCCGAAAAATTACGATGACTCTTTCAACGGTCCCATGCCAGTGCGGCGATCGCTCGAAGTGTCGCGTAACATCCCCGCCGTGAAGCTAGGTAGCGCTGTGGGTTTGAATAAGGTGGTCGAGACGTGCCGCATCTTAGGCATCAACAGCCCGATGGAACCAGTGCCATCTTTACCATTAGGAGCGATCGGTGTCACGCCTTTGGAAATGGCAAGCGCCTACGCGACAATTGCTAATTACGGTTGGCAGTCCAAACCAACTATTATTGCCCGCGTCACCGATAGTAGTGGTAACGTTATCCTCGATAACTCTCCCAAACCCCAACTCGTCTTAGAGCCTTGGGCAGCCGCTACCTTAACAGACGTGATGAAAGGGGTAATTACTAGCGGTACGGGAACCGCCGCTCAAATCGGTCGCCCCGCTGCAGGTAAGACGGGAACCACATCTTCAGAACGGGATATTTGGTTTGTCGGTTTCGTGCCACAATTAGCAACAGCTGTTTGGGTCGGCAACGATAACTACCAACCTGTCGGTAAGGGTGCAACAGGTGGCGTATTTGTTGCCCCGATCTGGCGATCGTTCATGTCACAAGCCTTGAAAAATACCCCAGTCGAGAATTTCCGTCCTCCTTCGCAGTTCGATCGACCTAAATGAGGAAGTTGAGGGAGACAAGGGAGACAAGGGGGACAAGGAAGCAGGGGAGCAGGGGAGCTTCAGGTGCAACTACCAACTACCAACTACCAGTCCCCTACATCCCATACCCTTTCATCACGCATCACTTTCTTTGTAGGGAAAGCCGTACATGGCGGTGGTTCTTTTTTTTTGGTTAAATAATTTAATATTAAATTAATTGATATTGAACTAAATAATTCAAACCAAGTTGGAGGAAAGATATGATTACACTCAGACAAAGCCAAGAACGCGGACATGCAAATCATGGGTGGTTAGATAGCTATCACACCTTTTCATTTGCAAACTACTACGACCCCTCTCACATGGGATTTCGATCGCTACGAGTGATTAACGAAGATCGAGTCCAGCCAGGAAGAGGGTTTGGGACTCACGGACATCGGGACATGGAAATTCTCACCTACGTCCTTGAAGGTGCGCTCGAACATAAAGATAGTATTGGTAATGGGGAGATCGTCCGACCCGGAGAAGTACAAAGGATGAGTGCTGGAACGGGAATTATGCACAGCGAATTCAATCCTTCTGCTACCGAACCAGTTCACCTCTTGCAAATTTGGATTCTGCCCGATCGCCAAGGCTTAGAGCCGAGTTACGAACAAAAAGCATTTTCAGTTGCAGAAAGACAAGGAAAATTGCGGTTAATTGCCGCTAAAGATGGACGCGATGGTGCTGTGACAATTCATCAAGACGTGAATTTGTATTCAGCCATATTGCAACCGCAAGATCGGGTCACTTATCAATTGCAACCAAATCGTTATGCCTGGCTGCAAGTAGCGCGGGGTGCAGTGGCACTCAACGGTCATAGCTTGAACGCGGGAGATGGAGTAGCAATCGGTGCCGCTGAACTGTTAGAAATAAGCAGCGATCGCGACGCGGAAATATTACTTTTCGACTTGGCGTAGTTGCGGCGGGAGATAGAAGGGACAAAGGAGACAAGGGGGACAAGGGGGACAAGGGGGCGCAACTACCAACTACCAATTCCCTACACCCTTCTTTCTTTCTTCACTAGACCTCCTGCGTTGCGTTCAGAATGACATCCATGATTTTTTGATTCATGCAGGAGGTCTACTGATAACTGATAACTGATTTAACGACACACTTTTGCTTGAGGCATACTCGCTTTTCCTAATATTGCCGTGCGGTAAAGGCGATCGAATTCCCGTTCGTAGTGGGCTGCAACTGTGGGACGATCGATGATAATTAAGGTTTCATCATTAGAATAATTTGCCGCTTCCGACCAATTGTGGCTACCTGTAATGACTTGTCTGCCATCTAATATTGCCATTTTACTGTGTACGCCGCGATCGCCTGTTATTGCTTTGGGAAAACCAACTGTATTAATGGGACGATACCAAGGTTTGATATTATTTAATCCCTTTTTACGATGAGGCGGACACAGTCCCATTGCATCGTAGGCTTTAGAGTAAGATTGTCGATAAAAATCTGGATCTATCAAGATTTTTATATCTTCTACTCCTGTATCTCGCACTGTTGCTAAACCATCACTAATTTCTCGATCTGAAAATACGAAAACGGCAACATGCACGCTTTTTTTCGCATTTTTGATAGAATAAGCGATCGCACCGTTACTAGTCATGCCAATGCTTTCAGTGCGAGGGGCAGGTGAAAAGTTCAGCGTCACGTGACCCGTTCCAACTAAAATTGTTACAGGTTGTCTGCGAGGCTTATGAGATTTAAATAATCCCTGCCACATATAATTAAACTCATCTGTTAATGCTTGAGCAACTTGAGTATTATTGGGAATAATAACCATGTTGTTTGGATTACCGCGACTTGCCGGAACCTGAAAATCTCCATGCAAATCGGAAGTTGTAAAGTTACCGCTAGATATAATTGTAGTTTTATTATCTACAACTAAAAACTTGTGATGCATTAACCCACTGCCTCTAGTTTTACCATTGGCAGTATCGCTGTCGTCTTTAATTTCAATGCCATGCGATCGCAACAAAGCTAAGGCATCTATTGGATATCGTTTTAGTTCTTCGTAAGCTCGGCGATCGTGTCGCTTCATACGAGCAATTTCTGCTGAAGTATAATCTGCTAAAGTTTTATTATAGAGCATTTTCTAGTCTACTGAGGTACAATAACAGCAATGAGTAAACCAGCCACGTAGATCTTCAAC